>NZ_LAIR01000003.1 GCF_001247745.1 Luteipulveratus halotolerans | reverse complement strand
CGTTCTCCTCGCGCTCGGGCCGGATCTCACTCCGGACGGGTTGCCCACGGTGGACCAGGTCTGGTCCACCGTGACGGGCCCGGATGACGGGTCACTGTTTCTGGCGGTTCTTGGCGTAGCAGGGTGGGCGGCATGGGCGTTCATGTCCGTGTCCCTCATACTGGAGATCGCCGCGAAAATCAGGGGCGTGCGGGTGCCGCAGGTGCGCGGGCTCGGGCACTCACAGGCCGCAGCGAAAGGTCTGGTCGCCGGGGCTGCACTGCTATTCGTTGCCGGACCGGTCGCAGCACACGCGGCGCCGGTCACGCCGACCACCGTCGCTGCATCGACAGCCGCCGGCGCCTCCGCTGAGGCCATGCCGGCGGCGTCGTCGGAGGCGACAGCGGAAACTACGGGGCACCGAGTCCAGCCGGCGACTCGCTCTGGTCGCTGGCAGCCGAGCACCTCGGTTCCGGCGATCGGTACCACGAGATCGTCGATCTGAACCAGGACATACTGGAGGGGAGCCCCGATCGACTCGAGGTCGGGATGGCCATCCGGATCCCCTCGGCTCAACGGGTCGTCGAGAAGCCAGCACCGCACACCGTCACTGTCAAGGCCGGCGAGACACTGTCCTCGATCGCCAAACGTGAGCTCGGATCTGCCCAGGAGTACCCCCGCATCGCTCAGGCGACACGGGGAATCACGCAGGCAGACGGAGAGCGGCTCGTCGATGTCAACAACATCCACCCAGGGTGGAGGCTGCGCGTACCTGCCTCGATGGTCCCCAACACCGCAGGGGGCGCGGACCAGGCTCCGAACCCGCCGGCTGCTCGGAGTGTTGCCCCGGAGCGGCCCGCGCCAGGTGCGGCGGCGGACAGCAGCCAGGACCTGGCGGCGAGGGGAGCACGCGTCGGAGTGAGCGGAGGTGCAGCATCAGGCGCCGCCCGGCTGCACGGTGACGCTCCGACGCGGACCGATCGTGTCGACGTCCAGCAGGAGCCACTCACCGATGCCCACAAGCAAGGGCCCGCAGCGGGCTGGATGCTAGCCGGCCTCACAGGCGGGGGTGCGGTCCTCGCCGGGTCGGCGCTGCTGGCGCTGCGGCGACGCCGACGGGCGCAGTTCCGCGCTCGGCGTCCCGGTCGCACGATCGCGACCCCAGAGGCCTCCGTGGTGCCGGTGGAGAAGACGGTCGTGGCAGTCGGAGCGACGTCCGCGCCGACTGTGGAGCAGATGGACAGCCTGCTACGGGGGCTCGCCGCTCGGGCCGCTGACGCAAATACGGCTCTGCCGCCGCTCGCCGCTGTCGAGCTTGGCAAGACCGAGATTGTGCTGCACCTGAGCGCCGCAAGCACCCTGCCCGAACCCTGGAACGGCACCGAGGATCAGATGCACTGGTCGTGCTCGACGGCTCAGGATCTCGAGGATCCCGCCGTCGCGAGCGATGACCAGCCAGCGCCGTACCCGCTCTTGGTCACCGTGGGTGAAGGCGACGACGGCCACGTGTGGCTGCTGAACTGCGAGGAGATTGCAGCGATCACCCTGACAGGGAGCAGCGCTCCCGTTCAGGACTTCGCGCGCTACGTCGCCGCGGAGCTGGCGCTCAATCCTTGGTCGGCCGGCGTCACGGTCGATTGCGTGGGCATCGCCGAAGAGGTGGGATCACTGAACCCTGAGCGCATCCGCTACCACGAGTCATCGGCGGGAGCCGCCCCGAGGCAGTTGCCGACGCGGTCGAGATGATCCAGCGCGCCGACTCGGCAGGTGTCGAGGTTGCGAAGGCTCGCGCGGGCAAGGCCGACGACGACGTGTGGGCAGCACGCCTCCTCCTGCTGAACGGCAGCGACGATCCCAAGGCAATCGACCAGCTGCTCGAGCTCGTCGACCAGCACCCAGGAAAGACAGGCACGGCGATCGTGGTGTCCAACGGACAGGCGGCTGAAAACGGGACAACCCTCGAGCTCGCCGGCGACGGCCGGTTGCGGATGCCGAGCGCGGGCCTCGACCTCATGGCCGTCGGTCTGACCAGCGAGGAGGCGAGGGGTTGCGCAGCGCTCTTCGCCCAGAGCGAGACCCTCGACGACGTCGAGATTCCGAGCGACGAGCAAGCCACCGAGGGTTGGCGTTCCTTCACCAACGAAGCCGGCGCCTCCGCCCGCAGCACGCCAAGCCACGCGAGGGCGGTGACGACCGCACCGACGGCAGCGTCCTTGACGCCCAAGACGCCGAGTACGTCCACGCGGCTGCGACCACCGAGCAGGACCTCAAGAGCCTCGCGCCCCAGGTCCCGCCGCAGCTGCGCGCCGAGATCGAGGCCGCCGACCCGACCCTCGACGAGGATGTCGCAGCGTGGCTTGATGACAGCTGCCCACTCCCACGACTGAGCCTGCTCGGGCCGGTGCGCGCCCGGGCTCACGGCAGTGCGGTCGCGGTAGCCAAGCGGAAGCCGTACGCGACCGAGCTGCTGGCGTACCTGGCGACCAGACCGTACGGGGCGACACCGGCGCAGCTGGCCGACGCCTTCAACCTCAGTGATGGACGTGCCCGCACAGACATCAAGATGGTCCGTGACTGGCTCGGAACCAACCCACGCACCGGCAATAAGCACCTGCCGAACGCGCGCGAGTCCCAGGCAGCCAAAGCGCGTGGCGTCGGCGTGTACGAGGTGGAGGACGTGCTGGTCGACGCGGACCTATTCCGCCGCCTCCGAGCCCGTGGCGAGTCCCGCGGACAGGAGGGCATCGGCGATCTGCTGCGCGCACTCCAGCTCGTAGAAGGACGACCCTTTGACCAGCTACGGCCCGGAGGTTGGGAGTGGCTGGCCGACGGTGACCGGATCGATCACCACCTGACGGCCGCCGTCGTCGACGTTGCGCACATGGTCACAACGTCATGCCTGGCGTCCGCGGACCTGGTTCGTGCTCGCGCGGCCGCGGAGATTGCCACGGTCGTCGCGCCGGACTCCGAGATTGCCAAGCTCGACCTGGTTGCGGTGTTCGAAGCCGAAGGACATCGCGCCGAGGCCGAGCGCATCTTGCGCGACGAGGTCTGCAACCGGTCCGACGATGGAGGAGCGCCGGCGGAGCTGTCGGAACGAACCGAGACGATCATCCGCAACCACGAGTGGCTCGACCCCGACCGCGCCGCCAGCTGATGACCAACCGAGCCGACCGGCGCACCGTTCGGGCGTGATCACGCCGCGGCGATGGCGGATGAGGCCGAGCGGCTGCTGGGCTTGGTCGAAGCCGCACTCGACACCGTGCCTTGGTCGACGACCGACCACGCTGCAACCGCACTGACGCGAAGGGGTGAGCTCGCATGACGTGGGCAATGATCGAGTGGATGGCCTGGATGATGGCAGCCATGGCGGTCCTGGCAGGAACTGTCTTCTTGCTCGTCTGGAGCGGGACTGTCCGGTTATCGGTGTAACCGGCGTACTTGGTTACAGGTTCTCGGCCGCGGGCATGCGGTCGGCGAAGGTCACGGCGAACGCGTTCAGGGCCGGCTTCCAGCGCATGGTCCAGCGTGCCTGACCGGTGCCCTTGGGGTCCAGGGACCGGGTCACCAGGTAGAGCGTCTTGAGCGCGGCCTGCTCGGTTGGGAAGTGGCCCTTGGCGGTGACCGCGCGCCGGTAGCGGGCGTTCAAGGACTCGATCCCGTTGGTGGAGCACAGAACTCGGCGGATCTCCACGTCGTAGTCCAGGAACGGCACGAACTGCTCCCACGCATCACGCCACAGCCGTGAGATCGCGGGATACATCGCCGCCCAGGTCTCCTCCAACTGCTCGAACGCCGCCCACGCCGCCTTGACTTTGACAGGTTGTTCTGGCCCCACTGTGACGGTCTGTTCTGGCCCCACTGGCGACGCGCCGGGGTGGTTGTGACGGTTTGATCTGGCCCCACCTCAGCCTTGGCCCATCGAAGGCTTTCGAGGGATCGGGGTTGGGATGGGATCACGGGTGGAGCTGTTCGCTGCGATTCGTCGGGACGCGAGGGTCGAGGAGGTCTCGATCCGTGAGCTCGCGCGCCGGCATGGGGTGCACCGGCGCACGGTGCGGTTGGCGCTGGAGTCTGCTGAGCCGCCGCCGCGGAAACGGCCGGTGCGGGCCTCGCCCCGGTTGGACCCGTTCAAGGACGTCATCGACGGGATGCTGCGCTCGGACCTGGACGCACCACGGAAGCAGCGGCATACCGCGACCAGGATCCTGGCCCGGCTGGTCGAGGAGCACGACGCGTGCGGGCTGTCGTACTCCACGGTGCGGGACTATGTGCGCGTCCGCCGCGCACAGATCGACCTGGAGGGCGGCCGACGGGTCGAGGCGTTCATCGCGCAGGAGCACGCGCCCGGTGCCGAGGCGGAGGTCGACTTCGGCGAGGTGTGGGTGGTCATCGACGGGGTCCGCACCAAGTGCTACATGTTCGTGCTCTGGTTGGCGCACTCGGGCAAGGCGATCCACCGGGTCTACCCGACCCAGGCGCAGGAGGCGTTCCTGCAAGGGCACGTGGAAGCGTTCGAGGCGATCGGCGGGATCCCGGTCCGGCACATCAAGTACGACAACCTCACCTCGGCGGTGTCCAAGGTCATCCACGGCCCCGGCCGCGCCCGGCAGGAGTCGGATCGGTGGGTGTTGTTCCGGTCGCACTACGGCTTCGACGCGTTCTACTGCCAGCCCGGGATCGAGGGCGCGCACGAGAAGGGCGGCGTCGAGGGCGCGGTCGGCTGGTTCCGCCGCAACCACCTGACCCCGATGCCGCAGGTGACCTCGCTGGATGAGCTGAACGAGCGCATCCGGGTCTGGGAGGCCGCCGATGAGGACCGGCGCATCACCGGCCACGCGAACACGATCGGGCAGGACTTCGCCACCGAACGAGACCTGTTGCGGCCGTTGCCCGTTGAACGGTTCGACCCCGGGCTGGTACTGCGGCCGCGGGTGGACCGCTCGAGCATGATCACCGTGCGGATGGTGAAGTACTCCGTCCCGGCGCACCTGATCGGCCACCGGGTCCGGGTCTCGCTGCGTGCCTCCGAGGTGGTCGTGTTCGAAGACCGGGCCGTGGTCGCGGTCCACCCCAGGGTTGCGGCCCGTACCGGGCACGTCGTGGTCCTGGATCACTACCTGGAGGTGCTGCGGCACAAACCCGGCGCGCTACCCGGCTCGACCGCGCTGGCCCAGGCCCGCGCCGCTGGGGTGTTCACCTCCGCGCACGAGGCGTTCTGGGCGGCCTCCCGCAAGGTCAACGGTGACGCTGACGGTACCCGGGAGCTGGTCGAGGTCCTGCTGCTGCACCGCTCCCTCACAGCCGCCGATGTCACTGCCGGGATCAGCGCCGCCCTGTCCGTGGGCGCGGTCACCGCCGACGTCGTCGCGGTCGAGGCCCGACGCCACGCCACGACTACCGGTGCGACTGCCGCTGCCGCCGGCGGTGGGGGTGGGGCCACCGGCGGCCGTCACCCGGCTGCTCGCACCGGTACGCCCGAGCAACGCGTTGTCTCCCTGACCCAGCGCCGGCTGACCGACCCGGCCTCGGTCATCGCCGGCCTCCCACCGGACACCCGCCCGATCCCGTCCGTGGCCGCCTACGACGAGCTGCTCCCACGCCGGGCCGCCCGCACCACCGACACCGCCCAGGAAGCGAGCACCAGCTGATGGCACCGACCGCACCCGCGACCACGATCACCCCCACGCTGCGCCGCCGACGCGGCCTGACCGAGGAAGCCGCCGTCGCCGCGATCGACCAGGCCTGCCGCCGGCTGCGGCTGCCCACCATCCGGGCGCTGGTCGACGAAGCCCTCGCCGTCGCGACCAAGGAACAGCTGACCTACCAAGGATTCCTGGCCGAGCTGCTGCTGGCCGAGGTCGACGACCGCGACCGCCGCTCCTCTGTGCGCCGGGTCAAGGCCGCCCAGTTCCCCCGCGACAAATGGCTCGGCGACTTCGACTTCGACGCCAACACCGCGATCAACCCCGCCACCGTGCACGAGCTCGCCAAAGGCGACTGGATCCGCAAAGGCGAACCACTGTGCCTGATCGGCGACTCCGGCACCGGCAAGTCCCACCTCCTCATCGGCCTGGGCACCGCCGCCGCCGAGCAAGGCCACCGCGTCCGCTACACCCTCGCCACAAGGCTGGTGAACGAGCTCGTCGAAGCCGCCGACGAGAAGGTCCTGGCCAAGACCATCGCCCGCTACGGCCGCGTCGACCTGCTCATCATCGACGAGCTCGGCTACATGGAGCTCGACCGCCGCGGAGCCGAGCTCCTGTTCCAAGTCCTCACCGAACGCGAAGAGAAGAACAGCATCGCCATCGCCTCCAACCAGTCCTTCTCCGGCTGGACCGACACCTTCACCGACCCCCGCCTGTGCGCCGCGATCGTCGACCGCCTCACCTACCACGGCACCATCATCGAAACCGGCACCCACTCCTACCGCCTCGCCAACAGCCGAGGGCAAGCACAGGGCTGAGCTTCTCGTCCCTATTGACGCCACTCGACGCTGGCGAGACACTTTCGCCAGCGCGGAGGCTCTGTCGGCGGCTCCGCCACAGACAGGGGTGGTTCAAGTTGGCACGACTTCGTAAACCCACAGCAACGTTCCTCGTCGGCGCAGCCTTCTTCGGCTCGACGACCGTCCTCAGCACCTCGCCCGCATTCGCCGTCTGCTACACACCCGGTGTGGCGACGTCCTTCAACGTCAACTTCGAGGGGTCCTACCTCGGATCCTCATACTGGGCGGATGCCGTTTCCTACGCCATCAACCAGTGGAATGCCACGAGATCGCAGGGCACCGGCGTCTTCATCTACCGCAACGAATCGGAGCGTTACAACACGATCCGCATGGAGTCGTACGCCGACAACTGGTACGGCCTATACAACGGAAATGGGATCACGTTCAGTGCGAAACTGAACATTCGCACGATTGGGCCGGCCGCGACAGACGATCGACGGTGGGTCACGAGCACTTCATCGCACGAGTTCGGGCACGCCCTCCGGATGGGAGACAACCCGTCGACCATCTACAACTCCATCATGAAGCACAGCCGCAACCGGGACGTGGTCTACGGGCCGGCCGGCTACGACATCGGTGAGGTGAAGCGATGCAACTAAGCCGTCGAGGAACCCGCGCGGTGGTCGTGTGTGCGGTTCTCGCTCTGACAGCGTGCTCGTCGGGCGGCCACGGTGGATCCGACGAAATTCACGCGGACTACCCGTCATACGCGTCAATAGACGAGCTGGCGTCAGCCTCCCCGGTGATCGCCCGGTTCAAAGTGTCATCCACAGTCCGCGAGTCGACCTTGCAACCCGCCGGGACCGCGACCGGGGGTGAGATCCCCATTACCCTTCGCCCGAGCACGGTTACCGAGGTTCTCGCCGGGGACCTTCGGGTGGGTCAGACGATCAACCTGAGCCGGCCAGGGAAGCTCGATGAGTCGATAGAGGGCATGGAAGACGTGGAGCCGAACAAGGAGTATCTCTTGTTCGTGGAGGCTTACCCTGACGGTCGGGCCTCGATTATCGGTGGTGACGAGGGAATCTTCAAACCCGCCCAGGCCGGCGCGGCCTTCACATCGAAGAAGTTTGGCACCGTCACTGCGAACACACTCCAGTCAGCGGCACGCAAAGCGCATCCCTAACTGGGTGAACCGGCAGCGCCAGGACGCGCATCTAGATTGAACGGGCGTACATCGACGATCGAACGAACTGTGCACTACTCCATGCGGCCCTCGGCGTGAAGCCGAGGGCCGCATGATCTACGTCTACGGCGATTCGGCGCGCCTCCGCGCGGGTCTGTCTGGGAGCGGCAGGCCCGGATCGGGCGTGGTTCAGCTGACCCTCCATCCGGAGGTTGCGACGTTCGAAACTACCGGGCACCTTCCTCTACGACGGTCATCGCCCGAACCGCGCTCGGCGTAGGGCGGGGCCACATCGAGCCGTCAGGCTGGGGCCAGTTCGCCTTGACATAGTCACCGCCTCCTGCGACGGTGCGGTGTAGATCGGGCGCAGGTCCTTGGCCATCGCCTCCCAGTACTTCTTGGAGGCGTACCGGACGGACCCGCGGATCAGGTGGATGATGCAGGTCTGGACCGTGGCCAGCGGGAACACCGCGTTCGCTGAGTCCGGCAGCCCCTTCAGTCCGTCGCACACGATGAAGAACACATCGGCCACGCCACGGTTCTTGATCTCGGCCAGCACGCTCATCCAGAACTTCGCTGACTCCCCGTGCCCGGCGGTGCCGGCCCATAGCCCGAGCACGTCGCGCCGACCCTGCAGGTCGACCCCGATCGCGGCGTAGAAGGGCCGGTTGCCGACCTGGCCGTCACGGACCTTGACGTAGATCGCGTCGATGAAGATCGCCGCGTAGACCGGCAGCAGCGGCCGGGCGCACCACTCGCTCATCTCGTCGATGACGCGGTCGGTGATCACCGAGATGCGGTCCTTGGACAGCGAGGCGCCGTAGACCTCGGCGAAGTGCGCGCTGATCTCACCAGTGGTCAGGCCCTTGGCGTACAACGACAGCACGACGGTGTCGACGTCACCCAGGCGGCGTTGTCGCTTCTTGACGATGACCGGTTCGAAGCTGCCGTCCCGGTCCCGTGGGACCTCGATCGTGACCGGGCCGACGTTGTCGGTCAGCACCGTCTTGGCCCGGGTGCCGTTGCGGGAGTTACCACCATCACGGCCCTCGACCGCGTGCTTGTCATAGCCCAGGTGCTCGCTCATCTCCTCATCGAGCGCGGTCTCCAGCACGGTCTTGGTCAACAGCTTCAGCAGTCCGTCCGGGCCGGTCAGGTCCTCACCACGCGCCCGGGCGGCACGGACCAGCTGCGCTACCGCGGCTCGCTCGGACA
This sequence comes from Luteipulveratus halotolerans, assembly GCF_001247745.1. Taxonomy (NCBI): domain Bacteria; kingdom Bacillati; phylum Actinomycetota; class Actinomycetes; order Micrococcales; family Dermacoccaceae; genus Luteipulveratus; species Luteipulveratus halotolerans. The sequence continues at coordinate 158,322 of NZ_LAIR01000003.1, read as the reverse complement.
TCACCGCCGCGGGCTGTTCCGCCGGCCGAACCCGCTCGTGATCATCGACATGGTCAGCGCTGTCATCATCTTCAGGCGACACAGTCGCCAGTGTCTCGGTCATCACAGACCTTCCTCGCCAACCAGCGTTGGCGTGTCAGGCCGGTTACACCGTTTGCCGGACGGTCCCGTCGTGCCTCCGTGAACCGCCCCGGGGTTTCCGGACACTTCTTGCTGTGTCTCTACCCGGACGGGATGAGACGGTTTCGTGCAGCGTAGTGGGCTGATTCGACCTCGATGGGTGTCAGGTCGTCGATGGACTCGTGGGGTCGGTCGTGGTTGAACCAGTGGACCCAGTGCAGGGTGTTGAGCTCGACGTGCTGGACATCGCGCCAGGGCCCGTCGGGGCGGATCAGCTCGGTCTTGTACGCGCCGATCTGGGACTCGGCCATCGCGTTGTCGTAGGCGTCGCCCACCGAACCCACTGATGCGTCCACGCCGGCGTCAATCGACGGCCGGGGGTTACTCTGCGAGTCGCGATGAGCGGCAACCTCTGGGTCGGCATGTACAGCAACACCACCATGCGGATCGCAGAGGCAACCTTCGGCGCAGGGCAACAGCGGACTTGCCAGGCCCGACCTTGAGTGGGAGGGCTTGTGGAAAGCGTCGAGAGCATCGCAAGTGGCGGGACGGTCGAAGCTCTGACGCTGGCGGCTGCACTGACAGCAGCCCTTGTCTCGATTTACAACGCCTGGCGCGCGTGGAAGAACTGGAGTATCATCGCCGAGCAAAACGGTTCGAGGATTCACTCGACCGAGCTCTCTCGGGCGGGTTGCCTCCGCCCTTGCCCTCAGGCGACGCGACTGCTCGATCACCGAGTCAACACCAGGAGCGTAACCCGCCGGCCTGGGTGGCATCAGTGCTTGAAGCGTGTCAGCCATGTACGCCTGATCGTTCCGGTGCAGCTCTTTCCTCCGGCGGAGCCGTCTAGCTGCTCAACCCCGACCCGAGCGGTCGTCGCGTCGGGGTCGAGAGCTCGGTCGAGTGAATCCTCGAACCGTTTTGCTCGGCGATCGATACTCCAGTTCTTCCACGCGCGCCAGGCGTTGTAAATCGAGACAAGGGCTGCTGTCAGTGCAGCCGCCAGCGTCAGAGCTTCGACCGTCCCGCCACTTGCGATGCTCTCGACGCTTTCCACAAGCCCTCCCACTCAAGGTCGGGCCTGGCAAGTCCGCTGTTGCCCTGCGCCGAAGGTTGCCTCTGCGATCCGCATGGTGGTGTTGCTGTACATGCCGACCCAGAGGTTGCCGCTCATCGCGACTCGCAGAGTAACCCCCGGCCGTCGATTGACGCCGGCGTGGACGCATCAGTGGGTTCGGTGGGCGACGCCTACGACAACGCGATGGCCGAGTCCCAGATCGGCGCGTACAAGACCGAGCTGATCCGCCCCGACGGGCCCTGGCGCGATGTCCAGCACGTCGAGCTCAACACCCTGCACTGGGTCCACTGGTTCAACCACGACCGACCCCACGAGTCCATCGACGACCTGACACCCATCGAGGTCGAATCAGCCCACTACGCTGCACGAAACCGTCTCATCCCGTCCGGGTAGAGACACAGCAAGAAGTGTCCGGAAACCCCGGGGCGGTTCACGGAGGCACGACGGGACCGTCCGGCAAACGGTGTAACCGGCCTGACACGCCAACGCTGGTTGGCGAGGAAGGTCTGTGATGACCGAGACACTGGCGACTGTGTCGCCTGAAGATGATGACAGCGCTGACCATGTCGATGATCACGAGCGGGTTCGGCCGGCGGAACAGCCCGCGGCGGTGATGTCCGAGCGAGCCGCGGTAGCGCAGCTGGTCCGTGCCGCCCGGGCGCGTGGTGAGGACCTGACCGGCCCGGACGGACTGCTGAAGCTGTTGACCAAGACCGTGCTGGAGACCGCGCTCGATGAGGAGATGAGCGAGCACCTGGGCTATGACAAGCACGCGGTCGAGGGCCGTGATGGTGGTAACTCCCGCAACGGCACCCGGGCCAAGACGGTGCTGACCGACAACGTCGGCCCGGTCACGATCGAGGTCCCACGGGACCGGGACGGCAGCTTCGAACCGGTCATCGTCAAGAAGCGACAACGCCGCCTGGGTGACGTCGACACCGTCGTGCTGTCGTTGTACGCCAAGGGCCTGACCACTGGTGAGATCAGCGCGCACTTCGCCGAGGTCTACGGCGCCTCGCTGTCCAAGGACCGCATCTCGGTGATCACCGACCGCGTCATCGACGAGATGAGCGAGTGGTGCGCCCGGCCGCTGCTGCCGGTCTACGCGGCGATCTTCATCGACGCGATCTACGTCAAGGTCCGTGACGGCCAGGTCGGCAACCGGCCCTTCTACGCCGCGATCGGGGTCGACCTGCAGGGTCGGCGCGACGTGCTCGGGCTATGGGCCGGCACCGCCGGGCACGGGGAGTCAGCGAAGTTCTGGATGAGCGTGCTGGCCGAGATCAAGAACCGTGGCGTGGCCGATGTGTTCTTCATCGTGTGCGACGGACTGAAGGGGCTGCCGGACTCAGCGAACGCGGTGTTCCCGCTGGCCACGGTCCAGACCTGCATCATCCACCTGATCCGCGGGTCCGTCCGGTACGCCTCCAAGAAGTACTGGGAGGCGATGGCCAAGGACCTGCGCCCGATCTACACCGCACCGTCGCAGGAGGCGGTGACTATGTCAAGGCGAACTGGCCCCAGCCTGACGGCTCGATGTGGCCCCGCCCTACGCCGAGCGCGGTTCGGGCGATGACCGTCGTAGAGGAAGGTGCCCGGTAGTTTCGAACGTCGCAACCTCCGGATGGAGGGTCAGCTGAACCACGCCCGATCCGGGCCTGCCGCTCCCAGACAGACCCGCGCGGAGGCGCGCCGAATCGCCGTAGACGTAGATCATGCGGCCCTCGGCTTCACGCCGAGGGCCGCATGGAGTAGTGCACAGTTCGTTCGATCGTCGATGTACGCCCGTTCAATCTAGATGCGCGTCCTGGCGCTGCCGGTTCACCCAGTTAGGGATGCGCTTTGCGTGCCGCTGACTGGAGTGTGTTCGCAGTGACGGTGCCAAACTTCTTCGATGTGAAGGCCGCGCCGGCCTGGGCGGGTTTGAAGATTCCCTCGTCACCACCGATAATCGAGGCCCGACCGTCAGGGTAAGCCTCCACGAACAAGAGATACTCCTTGTTCGGCTCCACGTCTTCCATGCCCTCTATCGACTCATCGAGCTTCCCTGGCCGGCTCAGGTTGATCGTCTGACCCACCCGAAGGTCCCCGGCGAGAACCTCGGTAACCGTGCTCGGGCGAAGGGTAATGGGGATCTCACCCCCGGTCGCGGTCCCGGCGGGTTGCAAGGTCGACTCGCGGACTGTGGATGACACTTTGAACCGGGCGATCACCGGGGAGGCTGACGCCAGCTCGTCTATTGACGCGTATGACGGGTAGTCCGCGTGAATTTCGTCGGATCCACCGTGGCCGCCCGACGAGCACGCTGTCAGAGCGAGAACCGCACACACGACCACCGCGCGGGTTCCTCGACGGCTTAGTTGCATCGCTTCACCTCACCGATGTCGTAGCCGGCCGGCCCGTAGACCACGTCCCGGTTGCGGCTGTGCTTCATGATGGAGTTGTAGATGGTCGACGGGTTGTCTCCCATCCGGAGGGCGTGCCCGAACTCGTGCGATGAAGTGCTCGTGACCCACCGTCGATCGTCTGTCGCGGCCGGCCCAATCGTGCGAATGTTCAGTTTCGCACTGAACGTGATCCCATTTCCGTTGTATAGGCCGTACCAGTTGTCGGCGTACGACTCCATGCGGATCGTGTTGTAACGCTCCGATTCGTTGCGGTAGATGAAGACGCCGGTGCCCTGCGATCTCGTGGCATTCCACTGGTTGATGGCGTAGGAAACGGCATCCGCCCAGTATGAGGATCCGAGGTAGGACCCCTCGAAGTTGACGTTGAAGGACGTCGCCACACCGGGTGTGTAGCAGACGGCGAATGCGGGCGAGGTGCTGAGGACGGTCGTCGAGCCGAAGAAGGCTGCGCCGACGAGGAACGTTGCTGTGGGTTTACGAAGTCGTGCCAACTTGAACCACCCCTGTCTGTGGCGGAGCCGCCGACAGAGCCTCCGCGCTGGCGAAAGTGTCTCGCCAGCGTCGAGTGGCGTCAATAGGGACGAGAAGCTCAGCCCTGTGCTTGCCCTCGGCTGTTGGCGAGGCGGTAGGAGTGGGTGCCGGTTTCGATGATGGTGCCGTGGTAGGTGAGGCGGTCGACGATCGCGGCGCACAGGCGGGGGTCGGTGAAGGTGTCGGTCCAGCCGGAGAAGGACTGGTTGGAGGCGATGGCGATGCTGTTCTTCTCTTCGCGTTCGGTGAGGACTTGGAACAGGAGCTCGGCTCCGCGGCGGTCGAGCTCCATGTAGCCGAGCTCGTCGATGATGAGCAGGTCGACGCGGCCGTAGCGGGCGATGGTCTTGGCCAGGACCTTCTCGTCGGCGGCTTCGACGAGCTCGTTCACCAGCCTTGTGGCGAGGGTGTAGCGGACGCGGTGGCCTTGCTCGGCGGCGGCGGTGCCCAGGCCGATGAGGAGGTGGGACTTGCCGGTGCCGGAGTCGCCGATCAGGCACAGTGGTTCGCCTTTGCGGATCCAGTCGCCTTTGGCGAGCTCGTGCACGGTGGCGGGGTTGATCGCGGTGTTGGCGTCGAAGTCGAAGTCGCCGAGCCATTTGTCGCGGGGGAACTGGGCGGCCTTGACCCGGCGCACAGAGGAGCGGCGGTCGCGGTCGTCGACCTCGGCCAGCAGCAGCTCGGCCAGGAATCCTTGGTAGGTCAGCTGTTCCTTGGTCGCGACGGCGAGGGCTTCGTCGACCAGCGCCCGGATGGTGGGCAGCCGCAGCCGGCGGCAGGCCTGGTCGATCGCGGCGACGGCGGCTTCCTCGGTCAGGCCGCGTCGGCGGCGCAGCGTGGGGTGATCGTGGTCGCGGGTGCGGTCGGTGCCATCAGCTGGTGCTCGCTTCCTGGGCGGTGTCGGTGGTGCGGGCGGCCCGGCGTGGGAGCAGCTCGTCGTAGGCGGCCACGGACGGGATCGGGCGGGTGTCCGGTGGGAGGCCGGCGATGACCGAGGCCGGGTCGGTCAGCCGGCGCTGGGTCAGGGAGACAACGCGTTGCTCGGGCGTACCGGTGCGAGCAGCCGGGTGACGGCCGCCGGTGGCCCCACCCCCACCGCCGGCGGCAGCGGCAGTCGCACCGGTAGTCGTGGCGTGGCGTCGGGCCTCGACCGCGACGACGTCGGCGGTGACCGCGCCCACGGACAGGGCGGCGCTGATCCCGGCAGTGACATCGGCGGCTGTGAGGGAGCGGTGCAGCAGCAGGACCTCGACCAGCTCCCGGGTACCGTCAGCGTCACCGTTGACCTTGCGGGAGGCCGCCCAGAACGCCTCGTGCGCGGAGGTGAACACCCCAGCGGCGCGGGCCTGGGCCAGCGCGGTCGAGCCGGGTAGCGCGCCGGGTTTGTGCCGCAGCACCTCCAGGTAGTGATCCAGGACCACGACGTGCCCGGTACGGGCCGCAACCCTGGGGTGGACCGCGACCACGGCCCGGTCTTCGAACACGACCACCTCGGAGGCACGCAGCGAGACCCGGACCCGGTGGCCGATCAGGTGCGCCGGGACGGAGTACTTCACCATCCGCACGGTGATCATGCTCGAGCGGTCCACCCGCGGCCGCAGTACCAGCCCGGGGTCGAACCGTTCAACGGGCAACGGCCGCAACAGGTCTCGTTCGGTGGCGAAGTCCTGCCCGATCGTGTTCGCGTGGCCGGTGATGCGCCGGTCCTCATCGGCGGCCTCCCAGACCCGGATGCGCTCGTTCAGCTCATCCAGCGAGGTCACCTGCGGCATCGGGGTCAGGTGGTTGCGGCGGAACCAGCCGACCGCGCCCTCGACGCCGCCCTTCTCGTGCGCGCCCTCGATCCCGGGCTGGCAGTAGAACGCGTCGAAGCCGTAGTGCGACCGGAACAACACCCACCGATCCGACTCCTGCCGGGCGCGGCCGGGGCCGTGGATGACCTTGGACACCGCCGAGGTGAGGTTGTCGTACTTGATGTGCCGGACCGGGATCCCGCCGATCGCCTCGAACGCTTCCACGTGCCCTTGCAGGAACGCCTCCTGCGCCTGGGTCGGGTAGACCCGGTGGATCGCCTTGCCCGAGTGCGCCAACCAGAGCACGAACATGTAGCACTTGGTGCGGACCCCGTCGATGACCACCCACACCTCGCCGAAGTCGACCTCCGCCTCGGCACCGGGCGCGTGCTCCTGCGCGATGAACGCCTCGACCCGTCGGCCGCCTCCAGGTCGATCTGTGCGCGGCGGACGCGCACATAGTCCCGCACCGTGGAGTACGACAGCCCGCACGCGTCGTGCTCCTCGACCAGCCGGGCCAGGATCCTGGTCGCGGTATGCCGCTGCTTCCGTGGTGCGTCCAGGTCCGAGCGCAGCATCCCGTCGATGACGTCCTTGAACGGGTCCAACCGGGGCGAGGCCCGCACCGGCCGTTTCCGCGGCGGCGGCTCAGCAGACTCCAGCGCCAACCGCACCGTGCGCCGGTGCACCCCATGCCGGCGCGCGAGCTCACGGATCGAGACCTCCTCGACCCTCGCGTCCCGACGAATCGCAGCGAACAGCTCCACCCGTGATCCCATCCCAACCCCGATCCCTCGAAAGCCTTCGATGGGCCAAGGCTGAGGTGGGGCCAGATCAAACCGTCACAACCACCCCGGCGCGTCGCCAGTGGGGCCAGAACAGACCGTCACAGTGGGGCCAGAACAACCTGTCAAAGTCAAAGGACCTTGGCGGCTACCTACACGAGGCGACCAGGAGAGTCGACCAGGCCAAGAGCACCCTCGACACCTTCGAGCGCGGCAGCACCGCGGACCCGAGACTCGCAGCACGAGCACGCGCCCGCCTGGACGGACTGAGTGACCTTCTCGATATGGCGCAGCCCGCGGCCGCGAATGTCGCTGGGCATCTTTCGGCGGTGAAGCACATCGCCGAGCAACGAGTGGATGCGAACACCTCGCTGGCATCACGGGTGAGCGTTGACCACGGGCTCGGGGCTGCCACGGATGTGCTCGCCCGTGCAGAGACCAACCTGCATCAGCTCGATGATCTGGTGGCCCGAGGCGACCGCGGTGCCCAGCGGTCACTGAACGAGGCCATGGAAGCTACCCGGAACGCGGGCCAGCGAATGTCGACCCGGCACAAAGACGCCGCCGACGGCCCGACGCCACTGCCGGCCGGGCCCCACCGATAGTGACGAAGCGGAGCCATATCCATGGGCGAAACGGGCCGCGACATCGACGACCTCGAGGCGATGGCTAGAGCCGACACCCGGGCGCAAGACCCGTCCTGCCCCGCGTTCCATTGGCACTCCGTGGTGGAAGCACGCGGGTGGGAGCAGCCGCGCCTCGACGGCGGCAACGGCGGCCATCTGGACGGGTTTCTGCGAGTCGCGGACAACTCACCGCGATCACTCGTGCGGCCCAGCGGGACGCCTTGCGTAAGGGCCCGGATCCCGGCGCCGCCGGCCGGGCACCGAGAAGGTAGCAAGTCCCCGCTGGCCACCAGGGAGGCGGCAGAACCTTCAGGAGGGCATCAGACCTGACGGAGGCGCCGTATGGGCTACCGCACCAAGGCCGATGAAGTGGCCTACCAGCGTGACCGATCCCACGGACGCCCGCGGTACGTGTCGGCGGATCCGGCGCGCCAGAAACTGCAGCGACTGCTTGAGGCGGACGTGTCCGTACGGGCGCTGGCCCGCAGTAGCGGTCTCAGCGCCCCAGCACTTCAGGCGATCGCCAACGGCGAACGGACCAAGATCCAGCGACGCACGGCGACCATCGTCGCTCAGCTGGCGCTGAGCGGCATCTACGAGCAGCAACCTGCCGGACACGTACCGAAGGTCGGAGCGGTGCGGCGGGTGCATGCACTCATGGCTCTGGGCTGGACGCGTGAGCAGATCAGCCAAGCTGGGGCGCCGAGCGTCGGGCGGGTGATCAACAGTCCCGGAAGCCAGATCACGGCCCAGAAGTGGCGGCAGATCCGGGATGTCTACGACCAGCTCAGCATGACGCCAGGGCCCTCCCCCGAGACCAGAGGCTGGGCACGCAGCCGGGGTTACCCACCGCCGCTGGCCTGGGACGACGGCACTATCGACGATCCGCAGGCGCGGCCCCTGCTGGCGCCGGCGGCAGTGGGCGGCGAAGCTCTTGACACCGTCGCCGTCGATCGCGCTATCGCCAGCACCGGGGTCGCGGCCAACCAGACGCAGGCAGAACGGGTTGCGGTTGTGCGAGGCATGGCGGCCGGCGGCGCCAGTGACCGGCGGATCGGTCAGCACCTCGACGTCGTCGACCGCACCATCCTTCGCACCCGTCAGCGGTATGGCATCCCAAGCGCACAGCGCACCCGCAAGACCGGTGAGGAGCCACGACTGGGACTGCCAAGAGGCTCGTTCAGTCACGAGCGGATCAGGTGCAGCGGGACCCGGCACCGTCAGCCCGGCCCTATCGACCACGGCGTCGGCAGGTGGGAGTGCAGCTCGTCGCGCAGACCTTCGGCCCACCGTGCCGGATCGCGCGGCCTCAACGCCTCGACGATGAGGGCCTGGCCGGCGTCATCGACGTCCCGACTGGCCCGCAGGACAGCGTTCAGGCACGCTGCCACGTTCCGTGCCGCGATCAGGTCGGCGTACCGGATGGACACCAACCCGCCGCTGTCCCGAGCACCTGCGACCAGCGCGGTCAGTCGCGACCGTAGCTCGCGCAACCAGGCCTGCCCCTCGCCCGGATCGCGCAGCTGCTCAGCGTCCGCGTGGTAGGCGGCCACGCTCATCGTGAGGAGCCCCAACGTCATGGGCTGCAAGTACACCTCCGACAGGTGGTCGCCGGCGTACAACCCGTGCAGCACATCGGCCGCAGTCACGGTCCCGGTGACCAAGCCAGCTTGTAAGGGCATCGGCTCTTCAGGGTCGTACACGTTGGAGCGGCGGTCGTAGTTCTCCGAGTCGGGCGGCAGCGACATGCTCACCACTGCTCCACGCCCGCGTGCAGCCGCGCGTCGTTCGCATCAGACAGGTCAAGCCCGTAGCCGACCACGTCCAACCCGAACGCGACCCGCTGATCAGCACGGCCCCCGTCTACGTCGGCGACGTACGTGATCACAGTCTTCTTCGCCATCGTGTTTCCCTCCCGTTGTAACGGTGAGGCTCCCAAGGAGCCCGGTCGCCAAACCTGCAGTCAGGATTCCCACAAGGCGCAGCGACCAGGTGCGCTGGCTGGGGGGCTCGTAGTCCTCGTGCTCGCACTGACACATCCGCCTGGTCGCCTCCTCTCTGATGTCCAGGCTCTCAGAGACCACCGCCACGGAGGGGTTTGCCGCGGCGCTCATGACGCCGCCCGGTGGTCGAGGTCGGCCAGGGTGAAGGACACGTCGACGGCCGCGGACGCGGTCACGCTGTGCACGTCGACAACCGTCGTCCGCGCGCACTGTGAGCAACCTGTGAGGCGTGACCGCTAGCGGACCACCCTCGACCTTCAGGAGTGCACCCAACGAAAGGACGCTCATGAGTGATGCAGCAGCTGCCGAGGAAGAGGCCCAGGACCAAGGTCTGGAGATTCAGGCAGGACGCCGTTCGGCCACCATCGGCGCTGAGGCGGCCGCCGACGACCAGGAGCGCATCGCGGTCGAGGAGGACAATGCGGGCGGCCTCCATGGGGCGGAGCAGGCCGAGGCGGCGTCCTGGGCGTATGACGACCCCGCAAGCGGGTACGGTCCGCGCCGCTGACCCCGCACGTGAGAGGCTCGGGCCCGGCTTGGGTGACCGGGCCTCTCGCGTGACCTCAGAACGCGACCGGATGCGTCGGCGTCGCCTTCGGCCGCGGCCGAAGGCGATGGACGCGATCCAGGACGCGGGGCGTACGACGACCCCGCTCCAGAAAGCGGGATAACGCATCGCCCAGACCGACAGTCATGACGAACTGGTCTGCCTCGTCCTCAGCCGACAGGTCCGCCTGACGCTCGGCCCAGGGAACGACGTAGGACAAGCCGATCGCCGCTGCCCCGAGCACCCCGAAGACCGTCCGGCCCTCGTCGATTGCCTGCACCAGTGCAACAGCACCGGTGACGAACCGCAGCCGCCACGCCAGCGCAACCAACGGGAACCACCCGATACCGCGGCCAACGCCCCGACCGAACGTCTGCAGCGCCCGCCACGGCATCATCCAGAACTCGAGTGCGACGTCGTAGCGGGTCTGACCCAGCCGAATCCGACCAATAGCGTGCGCCATCAGCGCCGCTACCTCGACCGGACGGACCCGTCCGGCGGCAACTGCCTCGATGAGGCCCTCCGAGACCACGACGGTGCGCCGGCCTGCCGCGGAGACGCGGATGGGCTCCTGGCCCTGCCGAACCACCAGGTCGACTGCAGGAGCAGCGAGGTCACGCTCCTCGAGCACCGCCACCGCCGGCCGCAGCGCCGCGAGCTCATACTTACGCGGCGCCCGCGCCCGCGCCAGGAGTCGCACGGCGAGGGATTCGGCCCGGCCAGTCACCAGCATGACGACGGCCACCAGCACTGCCACGAACAGGCCCGCGCCCAGCACGGGATGCATCAGGGCACCCACCGCGCAGATGGCGACCGTGCTCACCACCACACCGGTGCCATCACTGAGGGCCCGGCACATCTTGCGTCGACTCATCATCGAGACCACCCTCTCGGCACGGCCACTAGTGCAAGTGCCTTGAACTGACGGCCCGTTGCCGCCAGATGAAGCCCGTGGTCCTTAGGGCTTGCGAGGTCAAGTCTCGCCCTCACCCCGGACAGCCACCCGAAGTTATCCACAGCCACCGCATCAGCAGCGCAGCGCCAACGAGGACCTGGCTGGATGTTGGCAGATCACATACATCGGAAGGAGACACCGTGACGACACCAGCACTGGCGCCGCACGACACCCAGGAGACGATCGCCACGATCGCACGACTGCTGCACCATGCAGCCGCTCGCGCCGCCGAGGGTGCGGCCGCCCAGGGCCCACGATCTGTCGGACACGTGCATGCCCTGGGAATCCACCTGCTCGCCGCCGAGACCGCTCTGCTCGTACCGCGAGAGATCGACCCGTACTGGCCCCGGCCGACTCAGGAGGACCCCACAGAGCTACTGCGGATCGCCGAGCAACTCGCCCGTTCGGTGCCTGTGAACGACACGACCGTTGGATTCTCGTCGGTAGTCGTCGGAATCGCAGATCTGCTGCGGGAGGCGACTTCGTGAGTACGGCGCCAGCCGACCGGAGAGCCATCGGAGAACTTCTGCTCGATGCCGACCTACAGGCCCGGCAGTTGCTCATGGATGCCGAGGGTGACGATGCTCCCGCTATGTTGCGGACCTGGGGTGAAGTCGTTCAGGTGGCCAGCGACCTGTGGTCCGCTCTGCCCACCGAACCGAATCCGAGCCCCGTGGACGGCATCACCATGCAGCGGCTTGAGGCGATGAGCCAGGCTCAGCACCGTGCCCAGCTCAGCCAGGGCTGGCCCGGTGAGGGCCCCGCAGACGAGCGGCTTCTGAGCATTGCCGATAACCTCAGCAGAGCTGCGGAGCTCGCCGCCGGTCCCGGACGAGATGTACGCCTGCACACCCCAGCCGCGCGGGCGGACCTCAGCGCGGCTCGGATGAGGGTGATGCACACCTTGTACGTCGGGGCGCACGCCGTCGGTGTTGCCGTCCACCACCACGTCGAAGACGTTCGGCGCACCAGAAGTCGTAGTTCCACTACACGGGATACTCGCGCCCTTCCCCGCGGGCGGGAGGCCGGCACACGCATTGCTGCCTTCGAACAGGTCGCAGGCGCCTACGTCGGCAACCGCTTCAGCCGGGCGATGGCCGGCCAACACGTTGACCCACCGCGAGGAACAGGGCGACTTCATCAAGCACTGGCCACCTGGGACGTCCAAGCTCACCGCAGTCTGGCCGTAGCGCCCACGGTCGCCAACCTCCACCTGTCCTCACGCACCCAAGCGATGGTTGCGACCGCGAGCACCGCGATCCTGGCCGCTGCATCCAAGACGGGGCACATCGACGGTGACGCCTTCCATTATCGGCTCGGCCCTGCGCTGGACGCCAACCAGCGAGCATGGGCGGGGACGGCCAACCGGTGGAGCGCGCTCATCACCCGCGGCGAGAGAAGTGACCCAGCGTTGATCCACGCAGCGAACGAGGTGCGCGCAGCGATACATGAAGTCGCGTTCGACCGAACTCGATGGGCATCTCCCGAGACCATGGCTGGGCGCGTCGACCTGGGCCAGGCTGCGGCGACGGTCCAGCAGGCGATGGTCTCAGCTGCGGAGCTTTCTTGCGTGCATCGAGATGTTGTCACGCAGGAACCAGACCTGAGCGGTTCGGCCCGAACTCTGGCGGCTTGGACGCGTGAGGCTGGCGAGGCCTACGTCGCTCGAGGGGGCGACGAGCGGCGGGTCGAAGCAGCGCTCGTACCCCCCGGGGACGTGCACGCCAATCGGGCAAGCCCGTTGCCCGAGCCCGTCCGCAAGGACCTTGCCGCAGAGGCCCAACACCTCGTCGATGTGAGCGAGACGACGATGTCGGTCAGCAGCAGTGCCGTGACGCTTGCTGCGGCGGCACGGCAGCCGTCGGCAGATGAGGGCTGCGCACGGTGTCGCCCGGAGGAGAAGGACCCTACGAATCCAGGTCACAACCAAGGTCCCGCGGTTGAGCGGTGAATGTGAACCAGCAGGGCGCCTCGGCGTGTCATATCGGATATCGGCCACGATCTGCGGTGAGATATCTGGCATGGCTAGTGCAGCGACCTCAGACGAGCGCGCGTCCGGTTATCTCTTCCGAATGAGTCCTGACGACCACGCGCGGCTCAAGCGAGACGCCGAGGCCGCTGGGATCACGATCCAGGCTCTGCTGGAGCGAAGAGTCTTCGGCCGCCTGGACGCACAGCCACGTAAGCCTGGCCGCGTGCCGCGCGTAGATGGCGAGGAGCGGCTGCCGGGAGCCAGCCAGTGGTCTTCGCGGGGAGGTCGCCAAGCGTCCTGATCCCGCTCGGGGCAGGGCCCCGACATGACAAAAGCCCCTGGGCCAACAGGAGCTTTGTCTGAACCGGGCATCAGCCCAGTCCCAAATATGAACCTCACCGCGAGAGGTGGCTTTGTGCTACCCGAAACTGTACCCGCGCGCTCGGACATGTCCAAGCAGCGCGGTGAAAAGGGCGCGCGTGTCCCGCGCGTCGTGGCCCAGCTGGACGCCGCACTGTTCGGTCGTCGCTGGTTTGTGATCGACGCATCGAACGTGCGGGTGCCGCGCGTCGACGTGGCCACGCTTGAGCAAGGACTGACCCTGATCGGCAAGGGTTCGGCCGCGTCGGTTGTCGGCCGGTTGCGTGACGGGGTGTGCGTCGTCGATGTCGACGTCGCCGGCGAGGCCGGTCACGCGATCGCGGAGGATGTTGCGCGCTGGTGCGACCGCGCAGCGCTGTGGCACCTAGTCCGACCGTCCGGAGGCGCGGACGGTCGTCACCACGTGTTCGTGGCGCACAACGGCCAGCTCGAGGAGCTGAAGACCTACGCAGCGTCGGTGCGAGCCCGGTTCGGTGTGAGCACACCGAACGTGGATGTCCGCAGTGCAGTGCGTCCGCTGTCCACACCGCACCGGTGCGGCGGCTGGACTCGCCCGTACGGTGACCTGCGTGCCGCGCTGAGGAGTTTGCCGGAGATCACGCCTGCCTCGCCGCGGCCGGCGACACGCTCGGCGGTGGGTGCAGTGACCCCGGAGACGCCGCGGCCGCGTCGCCGGCGACCGCTGCCCCGGGAGTGGCAGGAGTACTTGCGCGCCGGGACGCTGCCACGGATCGGTGGGCAGGACCGGTCTCGCTCCACCTACGAGCTGATCTGCACCGGGGCGATGGTTCGGGCCGGGTTCGACGTCGAGGCCGCCTGGGAAGCCATCCAGGTGGCACACCCGAGCGCGATGTCCAAGGCCCGGGCAAGTCGCCGGCGGTGGGTGCGCGCGGTGTGGAACAGGGCCGTGCGGGACATGGACGCCGCCGCACCGGAGTACGCCGTCGACGACCAGGTCATGGCCGCGGTCGAGCAGGGCCGGGCCCGGCTCGAGGAGGTGATGTGGTCTCTGCCAGCCCGCCGGCGTCCGGCGCTGCTGCTGGTCGGACACCACCTGCTGGACCGCATCGAGCGGACCCAGCAGATGCGGGTGCCGTGCCCAGAACGGGACCTGGTCGTGGAGACCGGCATCACCGACCGCAAGACCATCCGCAGCGTGCTGCAGCTGCTCCACGGGCGGCTAGGGGTGCTGGACACGACGACCTTCCAGCCTGCCCGGTCGGCGCAGACGTCGTATGAGTTCGTGATCGACACGGCTCCGGAACAAGGAGTGCGGGAAATCCCCCCACCAAGGATTCACACCCCCTCCCCGCGCGCGCCCCGCGGTTGCTGGTCTGCTCTCCCTCGGGTATGCCACTCGGTATGGCGGGCTCTCTCGAGGTGTCCAGAGCCGGTGACTGTGGAGGTGGTGGCGACGTTGGCCGGGATGAGTAGCAGTCGAACTGAGGCGCTGACTCCGAGTCAGGTGCGTTCGGCGCGTGCTGCGCTGCGCGCGTTGGGACGGGCCGGGATGGCCGAGTGCGACGTGGACGGCCAGTGGGCGATTCGTGCGGATGCATCCGCCGAGCACGCACAGAGTTCGGCGACGGCCTACAGGTGCGTCCACGACCAGGTCGTCGAGGAACGGTGCGAGTACAGGGCGGGCGGCGTGTCCCAGTGGAGCGTGCAGCAGGCGGCGGAGCTGAAAGCCAATCGGGCCCGTGAGCAGGCCTGGTGGGACGGTCTAGAGGCTCCTGAACGGGCCGAACGGCGCCGTGCCCGCCAGGAAGAGTTCGCGGGGCTTTCAGTGGTTGAGCAGGAACGCGTCAAGATTGAGCTCGCCGAGCGGCGCGTGCGCGCCGGTGTCGATGAGGCAGCCCGCCACGACGCCTGGGTTGACGGCCACACGATGGATGCCTGGGTACGTCGGTCGATCGAGCGCCAGTACCGCTACCAGCGGCTGCCCGAGCCGTTGCAGCAGGCCAAGGCCGCAGCGTGGCAGCGTCACCGAGAGCGGTTCGGCATCGCCCGTGGCACCCCGCTAGCCACTTCGCGGCGCGAGCACGCGGCTGCGCTGCCTAGCACCGCGGCCGGGCGCGACGAGGAGTTCTTGCTCGTCGATAGCGGCGGCAGGACGACGCGCCGCGACGTCGAAACCGGCTGACGCTGAGCTGGTCGGGTAACTGTCGAACTGGTCAGCAGGTGGCTCGGGCGCCGGCGACGGGAAGGAGTTCCGTTCGAGCCCCGCGCCAGAGGGCGCATCCAGCCCTTCCTGAAGCCGGAAGGGCTGGATGCCGTTGCGCTGCATGACGGTTCGCAGCCATCACCCTGTCTCGGATGATCGGTCCCCGTCGGAGGCCCGTCGCGGGCTGACACGCCGGCCTGGGCGTAGGCGCTCCAGCTGTGGCCAGGCCTGGCCGTCGTTGTGCTCCTTCTCCAGCCGCGTCACGTACGAGCGCAGCGCCTCATCGACCAGTTGCGCCAGCGTGTAGCCGGGGTCGACGCGCCGCTGCATGCCGACCGTGGCCGCGCGGATCCGCTGGTTGGTGCTGGCCGTGATCTGGGTGGCCAGCCTTTCGCGCCGCGGTTCGTCGCTCACAGCACTCCCCGTCCCTGCAGGTCCGCCAGCACCTTCCGGCAGTCGTCGGAGACGTCCTCGTGCGGGACGTACGCGGTGACCGGCACCCCGTTGCTGGCCGCCTCGGCGACTAGCGCGGTGCGACGCACCGTCGGGGTCAGCAGCTCGCCGTAGTTGTCGTCCAGCCAGGCCAGCGCCTCGGAGTACACCCGCCCGGCGTTGGCCGGTGGCACCGCGCACGGGATGATCGCGTCCAGGCGGATGTCCAGCTCGAGCTCCTCGGCGGTGTCCTGCACGGTGGACATGAAGGGCGCGATGCCCTGAACCTCCTTCAGCGACGGCATCGTCACCGTCACCACGCTCGTGGCGACCGCCAGCGCGATCACCGTCAGCAACGACACACTGCCCGGGCAGTCGATCAGGACCACGTCGATGTCGTGCTCGGCGACCGCCTCCTGCATCGGCTTGCGCAGCCGCAGCGCCGCGATCGGCATGGAGTTGAGCTCGACCAGGTCGGTGGCCAGGTCGGCGTGGCCCGGCAGCAGCAGCACCCCGTCGGTGTTCGTCTCCACCAGCGCGTCGAGGATCTCCGCGCGTCGCAGCAGCACGTCACCGGTGTGGTGGGCGACCTCGGTGGAAGCCACCCCGAGCGAGTGGGAGACGTTCGCCTGAGAGTCAGCGTCCACCACCAGTACCCGCTTGCCGTCTGCGGCGAGCAGCGCGGCCAGTGCGGCGACCATCGTGGACTTGCCGACCGAGCCGGCCTGGTTGGCGACAGTGATGACCTTGACCGCCTGGCCGTTGGTCGCGTTCAGCTGGGTGCTGCTCATGCCTGCTCCTCCTGGGCTGATTCCACGGAATCGGTCTGCGGGTCGTCCTGCTCGGTCGTCTCGGTGTCCTCATCGGGGCTGGTCGGGACGGAGTCATCAGTCCTCGTCCGGGCCGCCGCGAGCTGGTCTTTCTCCCACGGCGTCGGGACGTACCCGCGGTCGGTCAACCAGGCGAGGTAGTCGCAGTCGGCCGCACCCCAGGTGTGGTGAGGTGCGCGGGTATCGACCTCCTGCGCGGCCACAGCACTGATCCAGGCCAGGTGCAGCCGCTCGGCGTGAGTCTGCGCGAGCTGCTTCCACTCGTAGTCGTCCTGCGTCCGCTCGGCACTGGGACCGACGCCGGCGCCCTGGGCAAGGGTGCGCGCCAAGGTCGCCTGCACCCCGTTCACGCTGCGACCGCGCAGCAGTCCGTCGGCGAGCGTTGCCACGAGCTCGCCGGCCTTCGGCTTCACCGCCAGCACCGTCACCAGGTGCTGCTCGCGCGCCTGCGCGGCCTTGCGCGCCTCGGCCTGCTCATCCCGGGCTGCCTTGCGCTCGGCCGCACGCGCGGCTGTCGCCGGCGGTGGCGACACCCGGAAGTAGACGGTGTCCTCACCGCTGACCGCCACGGCCAGGTCGCCCTGCTCGCGCGCCTGCTCGATCGCCTCAGCGTCGGTAAGCCGGTGCTCCTGCCACCCCACCCCGAGCGTCTTGCCCGGCTCGATCACGCGCAGACCCTCCCGGTCAGCGACCTCCTGAGCCTCACGCCGTGCCCGCCGCTGCCCTATCTCGTTACGCGCCTCGCGCACGAAGGCCATCAACGTCTCCTTGCGCACCGCTTCAGCCGAGGCAGCACACCTGCTGCGCAGACGCTCGTCGAACGCCGCGACGACCTCCTCGCGCTGCCTCAGGTCGACCTGACCCAGCATCTCCAGCACCAGCGGTGCGTCCGTGACGAGCATCGCCTCCGATTCCAGCGCCTCCTGCGCCGACGCCGGCAACGTCAGCAAGGCCAGCCTCTTACTGATCTGCCCCTGCGCCCGGCCCAGGTGCTCGGCCAACTTGCGCTGCGACAGGCCCTGCTCATCCATCGCCCGCTGCATCTGCCGCGCCTCCTCCAGAGGAGTGAACGCCAACCGCAGGTCAGGGTCGTTCTCGTGCAGCGGGATCAACCCGATCTGCGCAGCCAGCTCAGGGCGGACCGTCGCGGGAATGTCCTCCTTGCCCGCCAGTCGCGACGCGGTCAAGCGCCGAACGCCTGCCGGGGTGACCCACGGCCGGTCAGCGATGGCCTCCCGGTCCTCCGGGTGATGCTTCAGGTAGTCCGCGGCCGAGACCACCAGGATCGGCTGCAGCACGCCGACCTCGCCGATGGAGTCCGCGAGACGCTTGGTCTTCTCGCTGGTCCCGTCCTCACGCCACGCCGGGTTGTGCGGGTACGGCGCGATGTCCTCCAACGGAATCCGCGTCGTCGCCTCATCGTGGTGCGACGCGGCGTCTCGCACCGTTGCCGCGATCGACCGCGACCCCGGCCGGCGCGCCGGCCGACCCGCTTGACCGTCCGACGCCACCGCCGCCAGACCCTTCCCGCCGAACCCCGGCGTCCGCTTCTTTGTTGGCACCAGATCTCTCCTCACCGAGTTATTGACACCATTATCACCATTACTGGCAATGGTGTCAATAACCGCGGAAGAAGTGTTGGACGTGTCGCCGAACTGGGCCGGTCGTTTCGTCCGGCCCGGCCACTGGGGTGTCCGGTCTGACGGTCAGCGCCGAGCCCAAGGCGGAGGATTCGCTGCCCCCGCGACGACCGCCGAGATCTGAAACGCCTGCGCTGAGTCCTGGTGCGAGACACGCCTCCAGGACCAGCTGAGTAGTTTCACGACATGCACGCGGCTCACGTCGAGTTCGGTCGCGACCTCGCGGACACTCAGACCACTCAGCCGAAGGCATTGCGCCGCCTGCCATTCCAACCAGGCCTGCACGCCGGGTGCTGCTCCTAGGAGACGTGCACGATCCACCGCTGCAAGGCTCGTCAGATCCCGGCCATCGAGTCGCTGCTGACTCGTAGACTTGCGCATGATCGAGACTCCGCTTCTCGGTCTGGGCCTGAGCGGATGTAGCTGCACCCGCTCAGGCCATCTTCACGTAGAGGTGTGACGCCACGGTGATTCCACGGAATCGGTCCCCCGAAGCGCCTGCCTACGGTGTCGGCCCGTTCAGCCCGCCGAAGTTCGTCGGCTCCGTCGGCTCCGGGGACGGACGCCTGCCCCGAGGGTGATCGTGGTCCGCGTCAGCGATCGACGTGAACTGCCACGCCGCCAGGACCAGCGCGCGCGTTGGGTCGACGTCGGCGCGCGCCAAGCCGAAGCCCAGGTCCGCGAGCCGCCCGTCACGACTCAATGCCTTGGCGATCCGGCCGACCTTGCTCTTCGAGAGCTGCAGCTGATCGGCGATTGCGCGCACGCTGTGCCCCTCCTCCAGGAGCGCGTAGACGGCCTGGTGCTGGACCAGGTCGCGCGCCGCTTCCGCAACCGCGACCGCATCCTCGCTGGCAGCCAGCGCATGTGCGGCCTTGCCACTCAGCGCGAGGCCGAACGAGGCCGAGGACCACCACCTGCCCAGCCGTTGATCGCGGGAGAGCGCCGGGTCCCAGTGCTCGTCGGAGTCCAAGTAGTCATCACGATGTCCCATGGCTGGGACACTAGCACGCCGTCCCATCAATGGGACAGCCTGGAGACCTGGGCGCGCCCGTTCCTTAGTGCTTGTGGTCGCAGTACGCCCAGAGCCCGTGGTGGGCGACGCGCGCGGACCGTTCGGCCTGCTCGAGCTCGTCATGCTGGGCCAGCGGCGGCCGAGACGTGCGAGCCGTCGCGTGCCCTTGCTCGACCACGCGCACGTTCACGTTCGTACCTGCCGACGTCCGCACATAGGCGAGCAGTCGTCCGTAGGTGTCGCGCTCGTACTGGCCGGAGTCGACTGTCAAGGTGACCGCCTGCGCGCCGACCAGACGGGTCACGGTCCGGCCTGGCGGGGGTTGCTGCACCCGTCAGGCCATCTTCATCTAGATGTAGGAGGCCACGACGTTGGTGACGGTCGCCGGAGCGAGCGATGCGGGTGGCTGACCGTCGGCTGCGCCGTGGGGTCGGTGGTAGTTGAAGTGGATGTTCCATACCGCGATGGCTGCTGATCGCTCGGCTTCGCTGGACCAGGTGCGGGCGTACAGGAGTTCCTCGGCGATGATTCGGTTGTATCGCTCCACTTTCCCGTTGTGCTTGGGCGTGTAGGGCTTGGTCCGCTTGTGCTTGGCACCCAAGAGTGCTCGAGCGAACGCGTCGGCGCGGTAACAGGCACCATTGTCAGTGACGATCTTCTCGATGTGCGTGATGCCGTGCGCGGCGAACCAGACCCTGGCTCGGTGCATGAAAGCAACGGCGGTGACGGCCCTTTCGTCGGGCAGCGGTTCGGTGTACGCCATCCGCGTGTGGCCATCGACGGCAGAGTGCAGGTAGATGTACCCGCGTGTGCCGGTCTTCGTCTTCGCGCGTGCCGCGGCTCGGGCTTGCTCGGAGTCACGGCCGTGGGCGCGCCACCCTCCGCCGTCGGGGATGCGCCCGACCTTCTTCACGTCGACGTGGACCATGTGCCCCGGGTGCTTGGCGATGATGACGCGCGGTGCGCGGTTGGTGTCGCCGCCGGGGTCGATGAACTTGCGCCGGTTCAATCCGAGCTGCGCTAGCAGCCGGGTCACGGTTCGGCGGCTGATCGTTGTGCCAGTCTCGTTCAGTTCGAACGTGATTCGGGATGCCGACCACTTGTGTTCTCGCCGCATCGTCTCGACCTGTGACACGACGTCGGGCCGCGTCGCGGTGGGCTGACGGTGCGGCGTCGACGATCGGTCCCGTAGGCCGACCTCGCCGTGTTGCCGCCACCGATTCACCCATTTCGACGCGCACGCACGAGAGATGCCCATCTCGGCAGCGACATGCGCTATCGGGCGTGTCTTGCAGCGTTCAATAAGCCGGCGTCGACCCTCGGCCGACAGGGGTGCGTTCGCGTGGCTTCTCACCGTGACTCGCCGCCTTTGAGCCCAATGATTAGAGCCTGAAGCGTGCCGGCCGCTTCGCTGATCTTCTCAGCGTCGATTCCGGCGAGCATTGCGGCACGGGGGACATCGCTGAGCTCCCACAATGTCGTGAGCACGTCTTCGCCCGCGGGTGTCAGGCGAAGCAGCGGTGAGGTCTCATGCCGGGGGTTGCTCACATGCTCCACGTGCCCGCCATTCACCAGTTGATCGGCAACCCGCTGCACCGCCTGACGTGTCACACCCAGCCGTGCAGCGATTCGCGGGACGCTCGCGGCGTGGCCGTCCGACAACACACTCATGGTGTGCCACTGCGTGACCGTCACGCTCTGTTGCCGCGCGAAGACCTCGCTCTCCCTGCGGCTGACTGCCGCCAGCTCGTAGACGTTCGCCATCAGCAGCCGATATGCCGACACTTTTGCCCGTTCCGTATTTGACAACATGTTGTCATATTAGGTGCGATGGTCACATGCCACCAACTCGCACCGGGCAACTCACTCGGATCTCGGCAGTGCCTCTCGCCTTCGGATCAATCGCCGGATCGGGGATCCTCAGCCTGCCTTCGGCGGTGTACGCCGAGGCAGGCACGGCCAGCGTGGCCGTGTGGATCATCTCCGCGGCCGCGTGCGTACCCATGCTGCTGATGTTCCGTGACGCCATGGCCCTGTCCGGTGACGGCAACGCCATCCAGCAGCTGGTCACTCGCGGGATTGCCCCCTGGGCCGGTTCAGCAATGCCGCTGATGTTCCTGTTCGTGGTGGTTGTCGGCCTGCCAACTGGGTGCATCGTGGCCGGGCAGTACGCCGAGGACGGCTTGGGATGGCCCCGGTCACCAACCATCGTCGCGGTGGCCATTCTTGTCGCGGCCCTTGCAGCCAACCTGCTCGGCGGCACAGCCGGGCGAAACGTTCAACTTGGCGGCAGCGCCGTCCTCGTCGTCACCGGTGTCTTCCTCATCGTGACGGGTGCCCGCCACGGGACCCACGCGATGCACGTCGTGCCTGACGCCTCGGCCTGGGGATCAGTGCTGCCCGGTGTGCTCCTGGCGTTCTGGGCATTCGTAGGGTTCGAAAATCTGACCTTTCTCGGGCGTGATCTACGCGACCCGATACAAGACTTCCTCCCCGTCAGCATCGCCGCGTTGGCGGTCTACGGCACGTTCGCGCTCGGACTGACACTGACCATCGCAGGCACCATCGACCGCCACTCGGTAAACGCGGTCACAGGCCTCTTGCAGATCTCCACCAGTCCCAGCGTGCAAGCCGGCGTCGCTCTCGTCGGGCTCGCTGCCATGCTCATCAACGCCGCTGCTTGGGTACGCGGCGTCGATCAACTCATCGCCAGCGCCGTCGCCGAACGACAGCTACCCCGCCAGCTCGCGAGACAACCACTGGCCAGGACCGCGCTCCTCGCCGGACTGTTCAGCGTGACCATCGTCGTACTCACCACAAATCCCCACCTCACCGTGGGAGCCCTAGCAGCGAGCAGCGCAGTCTTCGTGATGATCTACCTGATCTGCATCGCCGCCTACGTCCGCGCCGTCGGCGTGCGGTTACGGACCACGCTCAACGCACTACTCGTCCCAGCAATGCTCGCGACACTCATCCAGTCAGGCACCAGACCCGTCTACGGGCTAGCAGTCTCCGTGGCCTGCCTCACCTGGTGCTACCTGCGCCGCAAACAGCCGTCAACAACCTCCTGACCCGCAACACCTAGCAGCGAGCAGCGCAGTCTTCGTGATGATCTACCTGATCTGCATCGCCGCCTACGTCCGCGCCGTCGGCGTGCGGTTACGGACCACGCTCAACGCACTACTCGTCCCAGCAATGCTCGCGACACTCATCCAGTCAGGCACCAGACCCGTCTACGGGCTAGCAGTCTCCGTGGCCTGCCTCACCTGGTGCTACCTGCGCCGCAAACAGCCGTCAACAACCTCCTGACCCGCAACATCTAGAGGTGTGACGCCGGGGTGATTCCACGGAATCGGTTGTACTGCCCATCCTGGCTATCCACGTCTCATCGACGACTTCGACCTCTCCTCTGGCCGCGTCCATGAGGATCTCGATGACGTCACTGCAGTCGATCGAGTCGTGTGTGTAGAGCACCGTGCGCCCGCGGGCTGCTCCCAGTAGGGCAACCGCTTGCGCCTGCACCATCGACCGATAGCTATGACGAGCGTCTCCTGGGTCCATGGGATCGACATAGCGCGCCATGCTGCCGATGAACGCGAGACGCTCCAGGCTCGCGTCAGCGAGTCCCACCGCTGGTTGTGGTTCGAGGCCAGCGTCCTTCAAGTGGTCTGCCGTTCTCGCGAGGAACTGATCTCGTTCCGCTGAGTTGTTGAACCCTGCAACGATGAACAGAGAGTCGAGGCTCATCGCGCGCTTCCGTCTGCTGGCGATTCCACGGAATCGGTCGCTGGCGCCCGCTTATACCGCTCGGCAGCCGCTCGCTCGCTGATCCCAGCGGCTGAGGCGAGCTGACGAATGGTGACGCCACACTCCTCGCGGGCCACTGCTGCCGCGAGAAGCTCCAAGGCGCGTGCCCGTTCCTGGAGCGTTCGAGCTCCGGCAACGATGTGCGTCAGGCCCGCCCCAGGGCTCATCCCAGCGGCCGCTGCTTCACCTTGGCCGGCGCCCGCCAGCACTCGGTTCACGGCCTCCTTCAGCGGAAGTTGCGTTGGATAGCCGGACAACGCTGCGACTGCGTCGGCGGCGCGAACAACCTGGTCGGCCACCCGATTGCGATCCGCATCGAGCGCCCTGTAGATCCCGAAAGCGTCCTCGCCTGTCACGACTGCCCCTCGTGCGAACCGAGCTCGTCATAGGTGTCGAGTGTGCCGCCTGCGATCAGGTGTCGGATCAGGCTCGTCCCGAGCATGCCCTCCGGCCGCGTCATCGTCCTCTCCGCCTCGGCATCCAGCTCGTCGCAGGCGGCGAGAAGCCGGGCGACCACGCTCTCGGCGGCCTCGGCGCGCTCTCGTTCGTTCGCGACAGCCATCTCCGCCAGATCACGCCTCACATGCTCGCCCACTGGGATTTGAGATGGCTCCACCGTTGCTCCTCCTGACTGGTGACTCCGTTCGAAGTCACGGCCTGTACGTATCTCGCATCATGAAGGACGCTACATGCTTGCCCGAGTCCCTGGCTAGTGCAACTTCGCGGATTCTGGCCGGGGATAATGACAGTTATCCGGATCACGCCGTAGAGTGACTCCCGTTGCAACGTCGCGATGTCAGGGCGATTCCGTGGAATCACCTCTTGAGGAGGCCGCAGTGGACGAGGGCATGCAGGCCGCGCTAGGTAAGGCACTGGCCGCCGCAGACGCGGGTCCGGTCGTCAAGTGGGCGCAACTCGACCAGTCCAGCTTCGACGAACTCGTCGAGACTCTGATCCACGCGCGCGAACCAGCCGGCTCCACGGTCCAAGTCGTCGATGGCCGAGGAGGCGACGGCGGGATCGACATCCTGGTGGTGCGGACCGACGGTTGGAAGGTCATCTACCAGCTGAAGTGCTTCTCGGAGGGCATTGACGGCCGCTTCAAGGACCGACGGTCCGGGCAGATCGAGCCGTCACTGAAGCGCGCGCTGAAGCACAACCCCGACGAGTGGGTTCTCGTCGCCCCGTACGAGCCCACGCCCTCCGATTGGACCTACCTGAACAAGGAGCTGCCAGCGAAGTACCCAGGTGTGAAGATCAGCCTCGTCGACCGAGCAGAGCTCAACGGCTGGGTCGCGGACAACTTGGGCGTAGTCAAGGCGCTTCATCCTCGCGACGATCTGCTGTGGAAAGCCGCCATCCAGGGGCTGGAGACGGCCGTGCTCACTGACCCGAGCAACCACCTGACTCAGCGGATCAATAACATCCAGGGCGTCAAGAACGACGTCGATCCCAACTGGGACGTCAACGTCACGTTCGGTAACGGGCGACAGGTTCACGAACTCGTGCCACGTCATCCCCGGGCGCACGAGGTCAGTCCAGTCACGTTGTCCTTCGGAGTCCGGAGAGAAGGCGGCAACTCGGACGTTGACGCCTTCGTAGAGGCGATGTCCTACGGGACGCTTGAACCGGTGCGGCTTCCAGGAAGCGTCATCGAGAACTTCACCGTCACTGGGACTCAGTGGATGCAGCACGACGGTGATATCGACCGTCTTGAATTTCACCCGATCGTCGAGAAGGCGCGCCGTACGCCAGTGCAAATCGACGTGCTGGGCGCCGACGGCGAGCCGATCGCGAGCCACGAGGGACATGCCAGCCAGGTCGCTGCGGGTAGTCACGGACTGACGTTCCGCCACGTGTTCTACGACCTGGTCACGATCACCTGGAAGAAGATGCCCTACGTCACCGCTGACGCACCGTCTGCTACGGGGGGCGCGGACCTGGAGATCGAGCCCTTCCCCGGCGCTGACCCGAGCAGGGTCCGCCTGGCCGCACGTCTGCTCCTCGCCTTGCACGATGCTTCCGACCTGCGTCTGTCCCTGACTACCGGGGAGTCACTGTGCAGGGTCCACGGCAAGTGGCAACTCGATGATGCGACCGTTGAATATCTGCGTTCGATGGATGAATTCGTGGCCGACCTCACGTACGTACAGGACAAGACGGGTGCGCACTTCACGTTCCCGGAGTCCGTCACCGACCTTGATCGGGTGCACTTGCGGGTCATGCGTCGGATCGAGGAAGGCGGTCAGGTGTATGACCCGCTTGTCACCACCGCGCATGTCACCGTCAGCCCAGAGCTGCTCTCAGCGCCTCATGGCATGGAGTTGCTCAACGGTGAACCGGTGATGTTCTTCTTCAGCGATCGTCTCCGGCGTGAAGTGTGTGGCCGGACGATCAGCCCTACTGAGCGCGTTGGGTACGTCTTCCGCTCGGCACTCATCGAGGATCCATCCGCTGTACGTGCCGGTCTCGAGCGTGGCGAGAACGTGAAGACTCGGATCGTCCCGGATCACGGCGAGCACGCCGTGATCTACATGCTCGGCCGCCTGCCAGGCGGCACGCACGTTGCCCCGGAACCTTGGGGCCTGCGCGGCGTGGCCGAACTCAGCAGTGACGATGAGGTCGTGCGGGATGAATCCATCTGATTCCGTGGAATCACCCGAGGGCGATGCTCGCTCCGCCGTGAGTAGGGAACGGCCTCAGTCCGTCCTCCTTGGGGGTGATTCCACGGAATCACCCCCAAGGGCGGAGATCACCACCGCCACTCTCCGGTACCTGGAACAGACACACGCCCCGAACACGCGCGAGGCGTACCGACGCGACTGGGCGCGCTGGCAGGCCTGGGCGTATCGGGTCGGCGTGCAGGCACTGCCTGCCGATCCCGTCGACGTCGCCAACTTCATCGCCGAGGCCGCAGACCCTCACCGTGAGGATGGGCAGCCGGCCTACAAGCCGTCCACTCTGGCGCGATGGGTCGCCGGGATCGACGCAGTCCACAAGGCGGCTGAGGCCGAGCACCCAGACGTACGGCCTCCTGGCACCTCCGCCGTGGTCCGACGCGCCTTGCAGGGCATCCGCCGTGACCGTGCGGCCGAGGCCGACGCCGAGCAGGTCAGGCAGGCCCAACCGATCTTGCTCAGCGATGTGCGGACGATGCTCGCGGCCCAGGACTACGAGCACTACCCCGACGGTGTCGCCGCCCGCCGGGACGCCGTCATCTTGTTGCTTGGGTTCGCCGGCGCATTCCGACCCAGCGAGCTCACCGCCCTCAACCTGGGCAGCATCGAGTGGCACCTCGACGACGGCCTGCACGTGCACCTGGTCCGGTCGAAGACGGATCAGGACGGCAGCCAGGCGCACGTGAAAGGCATCCCGCGCGGACGCACCGTCGAGACGTGCGCACCGTGCGCTGTCCTGGACTGGGTCCGCCTTCGCGCCGCAGTGGCGAACGAACGCCTGCCTGCGCCATCGAGCGGCCGGCCCCGCCGCAGCCGCGAGCGGGTCGTCGCGATGAGCCACATGACCCCCAGGCCGGATGAGCACCTGTGCCTCGTCCCGCCCGGTCGGGCCGCTGCGGAGGCCGTGGTGCGACTGTCGGATGCGTTCAGGCAGCCACACTCGATGTCGCTGCTGTCCACGGTGCACCGGGCGGGGAGGATCGGGTACCGACCGTCGCCCGATGTGGTCGACGACGTCGTCAAGCGTCGCCGGGCCCGAGCCGGCCTGGTCGTCGAGGGGTACTCGGGTCACTCGATGCGTGTCGGTGCGCTCACGACGGCGGCACGAGCTGGCGCGTCCGTGCCCGAGATGCAGGCTCTCTCGGGTCACCGGGCTGCCGCCACGGTGGAGCGGTACGTGCGTCGGCGCACGCCGCTGGAGCGCAACGCTGTGACCGTGCTGGGGCTATGAGTGCCATGCGAGGTGATTCCGTGGAATCACCTCACCGGTACGGACCCGAGTGGGGCCTGTTCGAGGACTGGTGTGCTGCCACCGGGCGCGAGGCCTTGCCGACGACCTGGGCGACTGTCGAGGCCTTCCTGGAAGCCGTGCCAGCTCACGGGCAGACCGCGGTGAGGCGACTGCGCGCGATCCGAGCAGCCCACCGAGACACCGACCGACGCCTCGCCGGGGAGCCCGCTTCGCGGCCACGTGGCCGACCGTTGTGGGACGGCACAGGACAGGGCGGCGACCTGGCCACTGCACTGCACCACCTGCCCGCCCACGGGTTCCCGGACGGCGTACGGGCCCGTCGCGACGGCCTCGTCCTCGTTCTCGCCGGACACCTGCACTGGTCAGCCGACCAGATCAGCCGCCTACGAGCCGAGCAGATCACCCTGGAACCGGTCAGCGCGATCGACGGCACCGATCTGCCCATGACCAGGCACGGTCGGCAATGCCCCAGCTGCGCCCTCAGCCGATGGCTACGAGCCCTCGCCGCCCGCATGAACACCGCCCACGATTTCGAGCAGACCGTCGAGGGGGCGCCGGCCCACCCGTCCCTGCACGACTGCGCCAGCCCGATCCCCGACGGGTGGCAACACCACCGTCACCTCATCGTGCCGGTCAGCGCGACCGGCAAACCGGGCCTAGACGCGCTCAACCCACGCTCGATCGCCCGCATCGTCGCCGAACGCCGCACCCTGCCCCTCGACGAGGACCGCCGCCCCGCGGCTCCAGCTGCGGAACCACCAGCACCACTACGCGATGGCCCGACGCCCGCAGAACGCGCGGGCGCACTCCGCGAGATCGACGAACTCTTCGACCGCCTCGATGAACGCATCGCGCAGGCCCTCGGGGAGTGATTCCACGGAATCACTCCCAGCCGTGTCAGGGGTTGTTCGTAGCATCACATTCGGCTCGGCACCCGGGCCGCGTGAGGCTCGACGAGGGGTGGGGATGGGACGGAGTCCGTACTGGCAGCTGCTGCTGCATGCACCAAGAGCGGTGTGCAGCGCTGCCATGCTCGCCGTACCGAGCGCGATGCTGGGCGCGGGCGGCGTGGTCATGGCATGGTTCCTCATCGGCATCAGCATGCTGTGGGCCCTGGGCAGAGGCAGAGTTGGTTACGAGCGTCTCGAAGTGGGAGCCGATCGACGTCGATGCCGTGGCGGGATTTGCGGTGACCGATGAGCTCGAGGCCAGGACCGGTCTGGCGATGAGCGACTTCCGGTTCTACAGCGTCTCGCACTCCATCGAGCCGAACGCCCACTCGCTCGGTGGTCATTCGATCGGCCTGACGGGCGCGTTCATCACCCTCTGCGAAGGCGACGAACTGACCGAGGACCAGGTCCTGGCTGCCATTACGCACGAGGTCGGCCATCACGCAGGTGGCGCGCTGCGCTTCTCGGCGGTCCTGACGTGGCTGGCCCTGCCGTACTGGACGACAGCGTTCCTCGTGCGAGAAGCGGTCGAATGGAAACCATGGCTGCGGCTAGCCCTGCCCGCAGCCCTGGCAGCAGCCGGCGTCGTGCTGCTGCTGCACGGATCGACTCTCGTGCGAGTCGCAGTGATCCTTGCCGTCGTGGCGCTGATCGCCGTCCCGGTCCTGGCAGGAGCATGGTCGCAACGCGAGGAATTCAGCGCCGACGAATACGCGGTCGACCACGACTGCGGACCGGGGTTGAGGTCCTACTTGCGCCAATTCGAGCACCTAGATGTTGCGGCGCATGAGGTTGGTGACACGGCCGGGTAGCTAAGGGCGGGCAGGTCCCTGCGGCGACAGGATGAAGGTGTCAAGCCGTTCATCACGTCGAGTCAGCCGAAGGAACCTGCCCTATGCCCCACAGTAAAGCCGCCCTGTCGTTCGAAGGACGTCGTCGCCTGGTGCGCCGGTGCCAGCACCGCCCGATCGCGCACGTCGCAGCGGAGGCCGCGGTCTCGCGGCAGTGCTTGTCGAAGTGGTTTGCCCGCTGGCGTGAGCACGGCGACGAAGGGTTGCACGACCGGACCAGCCGGCCCCGCCGTTCCCCGACCGCCACACCGCCGCAGGTGGTGGAACAGGTCATCGCGTTGCGCAAACGCAAGTGGTCCGCGCGGCGGATCCATCTGGAGCTGAGCGCCCAGGGCGTCAGGATCGCGGTGTGCACGATCAGCCGGATCCTGGTCCGGCACGGACTGAACCGGCTGCGGCACCTGGACGTTGACGGGGAACCGTTGCGGGCGCCGGGAAAGATCACTGCCCGGTACCCCGGGCACATGACCCACCTGGACGTGAAGAAGGTCGGGCGCATCCCCGACGGCGGCGGGTGGCGGGTGCACGGTCGCGGGTCGGCCCAGGCCAAGGCCGCCGACCGGGCCAAGACCCGTGGCGCCCGCACCGGGTACACCTACCTGCACTCCGCCCTCGACGGGTTCTCCCGGCTGGCCTACACCGAAGCCCACGACGACGAGAAGGCCGTCACCGCGATCGGGTTCTTGTTCCGTGCCCGGGTGTTCTTCGCCGCGCACGGCATCACCCGCTTCACCCGGATCGTGACTGACAACGGGTCCTGCTACCGCGCCAGTGCGTTCACCCGGGCCGTGCACTCCTTCGCGGCCACGCATCAGCGGATCAAGGCGTTCACGCCCAAGCACAACGGCAAGGTCGAGCGCTACCAGCAGACCTACACCGTGGAGGTCCTCTACGCCGCCGCGTACGAGTCCGAGCAGCAGCGCCGTGACCGCCTCCAGGTGTGGCAGGTCCACTACAACTACCATCGCCCCCACACCGCCGCGGGCGATCAGCCGCCGGCCTCACGACTCCCAGCCGGCGTCACCAACCTCATGCTCAGTTACACCTAGAGACCGAGCCCACCTGGTGGCAGAACCTCACACGCACTCACCCGCCGATAAGCGTGCGGGTCAGAGCCATCACCGAACTGCTCCAGACGCAGCAGCGTCGCTCATAGGCGGGAGTCGGGCACTTCATCCTCGTGCTCGTGATCTTGTTGTAACCTGGATGCACGAGTCGCGGGACTTGCGGGCTCCGGCCTCCCCCTGCGGACATACGAACGAAGAAGGGGTCCACCAGATTTGGTGGGCCCCTTCGCTCGTTCGCAGGCGTTCAACATGTATCGAGCGGAGGATTCCGGCCAATGCCATGGATGAACAAGGGAGCGCGATGGTCCCCCGATCTGTGGCCGGATGCGAATCTTCCTGAGATTGCCGCCGGGGATAACGACGTCCACCAGTGGATCGACGACTACACGGGCAGCGCGATGTTGATGCGAGCCGAGCCGAGTCGAGATGACGAAGACGACGGCCGCTACCAGCTGTACTGGATCCGACCCGGCGAGAGACATGCGGTGGATACGTCAGCGTTGCTCCTGCCGCACGGCGGGGAGTACAACCTGCTGACCAGGTATGAGGTGCGTGCGGCCTGTGAGTTGGTCGTCGATCAGCGACTTCACGTGCCCTACCCGCGATGAGCCATCGGCCCAGCTGAGCAATGGTGGGTCAGAACGATGGTCGCCGTCCCCGCTATGCCCTTCCTCTGAATCAGGACTGGCCACCGAACGCCGCGCTCCGCGCGGTACCGTACGCCCCCGCGCCGATCGAGGTCGAAGTGCGGATCGAGTGGCCGGATGGAACGCTGCAATGGGTGGCGGCACGGGCGCTGCGCTGGGTCGGCCGACGCG
The DNA here is from genome assembly GCF_001247745.1 of Luteipulveratus halotolerans. NCBI lineage: Bacteria > Bacillati > Actinomycetota > Actinomycetes > Micrococcales > Dermacoccaceae > Luteipulveratus > Luteipulveratus halotolerans. The sequence continues at coordinate 127,619 of NZ_LAIR01000003.1, read as the reverse complement.
TTCACGTGACATGGCGCGACTACGGGCGCGCTGGGGGAGACGTCAACGTGTGGGTGTCTGCGGACGACGTCAAGCGGCGAGATGAAACTACGCACGGCGCCGGTCATGAATGACGCCGCTGCTGGCGGGTGTGGGCATGGCGCGGCGCCAAGGAGCGGGAGTGTCGAACCCCTAGAAATTCAGTCGGTCTACCGCGCGGTGAGGCGCGGGTCCTCGGAGGAATCGCCACTACCTGGGATGTCGGTAAGGAACGTGTCACCAGGTGCAAACGAGCCGAAGCCCGACGCCGATGGAGACGACCGGGGATAGTTGCACTCGTGGAGCATCCCGACCCGACCTGGACGGACGTGCTCTCTGCCGTATCGACGGCAGCAACCGCCGTGCTCACCCTCGCGCTTCTGGTCACGGCGATCGTGGCCGGCCTGGCAGCGAAAGGAACGCTCAACGCGGCGCAGGAAGCCAACGAGCAGGCGAAGCGCGACAGCATCGAGCAGACCCGTCCGTACGTGTACGCCGAGATCGTTGGAAGCCTTGCCGGTTCTCCGAGTTGGGATCTACGGATCACTAACATGGGCAATTCCGCCGCGCGCGGTCTGACGCTGGAGTACGACGCCTGGCCGGAGACGCTTGACGACATCGCCAGCAAGACCAAGGAGATGTTCGAGACCCCGCGGACCTTGCCGCCCCGGGCCAGCATCCGCGTCTACTGGCGCCTTGAAGCCAACGGTCGGTTCGAGGACGGGACAACCGAGGCAGGACTGCCTCGGCACGGCACGATCACCGCGAGCTACACCAGCGATGATCCCTCTCGGCCGACCTATACAGACTCGTTCGATGTCCTGATCGACGTCAGCGGCTACATGCCGGTGCCTGAGGACGGATACACCGCCGATCGACTGCCCGATGGGCCGATCAAAACGTTCTACAACCTCGGTTAGGTCATCGCACGCCACCTGGGAGAGCTGAGACGCTAACGATCGTTGCGAGGCATCTTCAGCCAGATAGATGCCGTTGGTAGCAGGCCAGCGCTGATGACAACTCGTGTCCGCACGAATGTCACGCACCCGGTCGTTCGCGAGACCTTGTTTGCATCTGGTGACATGTTCCTTACCGACACCCCACCTACGCGGCCCGGCGAGAGCTCGGTCGTGCGGTCACCGATCTGGGCTCAGAGCAGCACCTGCTGATGGTGAGGCCATGGACGGCATGCGGCGGCGGCGAGAGCAACTGCCAGGGCCAGGATGCTGATCGCCCACGGCCACGTTTGGTCGGACGGGGCTTGAAAGAGCCGCGCAAACCGTGCTCCTGGCGCGGTCGGTCCGTAGGTGAGGGAGACGATCAGCGCGCTGGCGGTCAGGAGGGACCCGGCTGCGGGCGTGAAGATCGCGGTACCCGCCACGCTGATGCCAACGGTCAGGACCGCGTTTCGAAGGACGACCAGGTCTGGTGCGAGGACCAGTAGACCGCCGATCGCTACGACGACTACCGCGCCGAGAGCGAGCAATACGTCCAGCCAGCCTGTTTCTCGGGCGGCGTTGTCGGTCAGGTGGGTGAACCTCGCGGACAGGCTCCAGGCGATGGCGCAGCCCAGGACGGTGGGCAGGATCGCGTTGATGGGCAGGGTGGTGCCACCGCTTCCGATGACGGTCGGGAAGGAGACCTGTGGCGTAGCCATGGCGGAGGAGGCGCCGACCAGAAGGGCGACTGCGTAGAGAACGGTGGTTCGTCGGGTTCGCGCGTACAGCCTCATGCAGAGCAAGCCGTGATCTGCTGCTTGACCCAGGCCGTGCGTTGCGCCGCAGGGAGACCCTGTACCTGCCTGGCCTGGGCAGAGGATGCGGGGGTGCCGTTAGCCTCCGGTGAGACTCCGACTTGCAGGCGCAGGAAGGAGGTCAACGCTTCACCGCGCGCGTCGTGGCACCCGGCTGTTTGCACGACGCTGACGACGATTGAGGAGCGTGCCTGTTCTGGTGACACGCCGGTGGTCCATTGCAGGTTGCCGACGCCGGGAGGCCGGGTGGGTGCTTCACTCCAGGACTGAGGCACTGGGATCACCTCATGCTGCAGCCGGGAACGGACCGCTTGGATCGCGGCGTTGATTCTCGCCTCTTGACCGTGGTGCTCGGGCCAGATGCAGACACGGCCGGGGCCGTCCTGGGCGCAGCTGAGCTGGGTGGTTCGGGCCACGATCGGGCCGTCCTGGATGTGTGTCAGAGCCCAGCCAGCGGACCCGGCCAGGGCAACGCCGGCGATCAGGACCGCCGCCCCACGGGCGCGTGATGCCACCCAGATGCTGATGAGCGCGGCAGCGCCGCAGATCAGTGCGACCGCGGATGCCGTCAGCATTGAGGCCGGGTTGACTTCTTGTGAGGAGGTGCAGCAGGTCGCCGATGCGCCGGTCACGGTCGCGGCTGCGGTCCAGTGCGAGGGGTCCGACATCGGGATCGCCATCCAGGCGTACCAGATCCCTGCTGACAGGGGCGCGGCGACCACACGAGGTACCAACACTCCCAGCGCGGCTCCGGTGAGGGCTGCAGCCATGAGCGTTAGGACTCCGGCCACGGTGATACTGATGGCGGGGACCGTTCGGGGGAGTCCGGCTGCCCAGCCGGTCGCCGCGAGGACCGCGGCGACCGCCAGAGCGAAGCCGGCGCCAAGCATCACGGCCAACGCTTTCAGCTGCTGAACTCCGGAGAAGTGCAGCAGCAACCAGGTGCGCAACCGGCTCGCATCCCAGCTGCACCACGCGGCGATCAGAGGGGCCACGATGACCAGCCCGATCCACGCCTGCGAGACGCCGATCAGCGGGTAGTCACCGAAGAATTCCTTCTCGGAAACACCAGCCACATAGGCCGCCAGGCCCGCGATCGGTACGGCGAACCAGGCGCTTGACCATCGCAGCCCACGAATCGCGTTCACGACGCCGCCCCAGTCAACGCGACGAAGGCTGACTCAGCCCGGCGCGATGTCTCATCGCCGGCGCCGTGACTCAAGAATTCCTGCGTCGAGCCCTCGAACGCCAGGTTCCCGGCGCTGAGGACGACGACATTGCTGAAGGTCTGGTCGACGTCATCCAGCTGATGCGTCGACAGGACCAGCGGCTTGTCGATGGTGTCGACCAACTCCCGGAAGCGGGCTCTCTGCACCGGGTCCAGGCCAGCTGTCGGTTCGTCCAGCAGGAGCATGTCCGAAGGGCGGGTCAATGCCTCTGCCAGACCGACACGACGAAGTTGCCCTCCCGACAGCTGGCTCGCGTTCCGGTCCTTCTCCTCCACGAGGTCTACCTGGTCCAGTACCGCCAGCGCCTGCGCTCGAGCTGCAGATTCTCGAAGACCACCTAGCCATCCGGCGAAGGCGACCTGGTCGATCACCGACAGACCCGGGATCGCCGTGATCGTCTGCGGCATCAGCGCTACCACCGACCTCAGCTGCCGCCGGCGGATGGGGCGGCCGTCGACAAGCACCGCCCCATCGGCCGGGGACAACGCGCCGCTCAGCACACGAAGTGTTGTTGTCTTGCCCACGCCGTTCTGCCCGGCCAACAAAGTCTTCCCGGTCTCCGGCAGATGCCAGGTCACCCCGCGAAGAACATCTCTCCGACGCAGTCGGATGCCAACCTCACTCAGCGAGATCGAAACCATAGACGTGTAACAACCCTTTCGATGCTGTACCGACGGCTATTGCCTAGTAACGAACCTGAACGTTGGCATCGAGAACCCCGCCGTTGGAGGTCTTCTTCAGCGTGAAGTGGTAGTCACCTGCTGCCGTGTCGCCGTAGTAGATCCCATTGTCGCAGCTCCACGTTGTGTCCTTGACCGTGACGTCAGGAACGGGCCACTGCCGGTTCCGGAAGATCGCCACCGCGCCGCGCTGGTTGCAAACATAGAGCTTGACGTAGGCGTTGGTGCTGTCGACGTTCTTATCCACCCAGGTTCGCGATCCGTAGCTCGGCCGTGCGGTGATGGTGGAGTCCCACCCGCCTTCGGCGGCCGCAGGCCCGCAGACCGCCATCGCAGCCGTTGCAACCAGCGCAACACGAATCATCGTCTTCTTGGTTACCACTGTGTCCTCCTGTCAGTGTCCCTGTTCACTGCAGTGTCGGTAGCGCACTACAGCCACAGCGACGCCCGCAGCGTAGCCCGAGACCGAGACGCACAGTCGCAAGCGGCTCCGACAAGGATTTGACACCCGGCGGCAGAGCAAACGACCCCCGCGCGGCCGCGAGAGAGATCTCTCCGCGACGAGCACCGGTGGACTCGGGTGTTCTGCAACCGTTCGTGCACGAGACACGCTGCGGTCGCCCGTGCGTCAGCGGCGGTAGCCCCTTGCCCGCGCGTCTGGTGTTCAGCTGCTGCACGGTCTGGTCGTGCAGCACGATGCCGCTTCCGCCCTACCCGATGTGTGCGCTCATCGGTGTGCTTTGTCGTAGGCGTCCTGGATGTCTTGGGAGACGCGGCCGCGATCGCTGACGGTGTGACCGTTCGCGCGCGCCCATTCGCGGACCTTGTGGAGCTCGTCGCGGCGGGAGGTCCTGCTCGAGTTCTTCCGGCCACCGACCCGCCGTGCGTTGGCGATCCATCCCTCGAAGGAGTGCCGCATCTGGTCGGCGTTCGAGGCCGACAGGTCAATCTCGTAGGTGACGCCGTCGAGTCCGAACGTCAGGCTTTCGGCGGCTTCGGACCCGTCGACATCGTCAATGAGTAGGACCTGGACCTTCTGAGCCATTGAATGGGACCTTTCGTCGAGGCGTGCGCGGGCTGTCAGTCACCCTATCTGGCCCGCGATCGTCACAGACGACGTTCTTGCAGGCGGCTTCCTGTACCAGGAATTACACAACTCAGTTCCGTTCCGCTGCCTCCACTCGACGCACGAGAATCTGCGCAGTTTCGCGGGGATGCGACGTGCGGGCCAGGGCCGCTGGGGCCAGCGATCGTGCGTTTGGTCCCCTGCGACACGCCGAAGTTGTCCGAGCCCTTTCGTATCGTCACGACAGATCAATGTCACTGGTGTTGGTGGACCTGTTCACCGGCGTTGGTGGTTCGTCCGTGAATGTCGTTCTCATGAAGGGTTGTTCAACGCATGGGTCAGTTCGGCTACTACTTCGTCTTCTTCCTTGCGACCGCAGCGGTCACCTTTGCCGTGGTCCGCTTCTTCACCGGTCGGGCCGCACGGGCTGAGGCCCTGGCAGCAGTCGTCGGCCTCGTTGTCTGGGTGGCCGCCGCCGTGCGGATGCCGGACGACAGCACGACAGGCGTTGCGCTGATCGACGGCGTGACCGACCTGGCGTCAGGGCTCTGGGTCACCGCAGCGGTCGTGCTCGGCTTCCTCGCGGGCCGGTGGACGGCACGGGAACTGTGATCGACGTCGGTGCCGGCTGAGTGATTCCGTGGAATCGCCCCGCCGCGACGTCGGACCGTCAGTCGTGGGCGAGGAGCCGGGCGAGGCGATCGAGTCCGCCATCGACGAGTGCGTACCTGCCCCGGTCGTCGGGCTCGTTGACCACCCCGATCCGGCGCAGCACGCGGAGGTGGGCGAGCATCTGCCGACGCTCGACGTGTAGGGCCACCGCGAGGGCTGACCCGGTCGCGGGCGCCCCGTGCAGTGTGGAGATGACCCGCAGCCGGTCGGCGTGCGCGACGGCGCGCAGCGTGGTGGCCAGGAGCCGCGCGGCCGGCACGTCGAGGGCCCCGGTCACCGGGACAGTGCAGCGGTCCAGGGCTGTGCGGCCGTCGGGGTCGTCGGTGGACAGCGTGTCGATGCGAGGCAGTGGAGTCTCCTGCTCAGAGCGAGAGTGGGCGCACGTGAACGACCGGCCCACAAACGGGTCACCGAGACGGTGCGCGTGGGTTCTAGCCGGCGCGCTGAGCGGATGCGGTGTGAGCGGCGCGGGAAGGCTTGGCGTTGGCGATCTTGAGGTACCAGGCGGGCACGTTGTCGCGTCCCCGCAGGTCGATCAGGCCGCGGGCCGCTGCGACCTGCTCGGATGTGACGCGCACGATGTCAGTCATCGGTGGTGCCTCCTTCGCTCACTTCATCATCCTGGATGAACGTCACCAGGTCCAGGTCCGTTCCGGACCACTGAGCACCCTCGACGTCGCCCTGCTCGAGCACGGTCGTGAGGATGTCGTCCGCCAGGGCCCGGTCGTCCTCGGCCGCGAGCGGTGAGGACGCGAGCCGGCCCAGCAGCCGGTAGCCGATCTCGCGTTGTGCAGCGTCGCGGCCGAGCTGCTGTCCGCGGCTGGTCGGTTCGCGTTCGACAAGGGTGCCGCGGGGGAGTGGCGCATGACGTTCACGGTGCTGACTGACCCGCACCGGCGTCGACGCGGCCGGCGACGTGCATGACCGGATGCCGGTGTTCCTCGACGAGCCGGCGTGGCAGGCGTGGATCCGACCCGGTGAGCTCAGCACCACCGACAGGGAGGACATGCTTGGGATGCTGCTGCCACGTCCGAGCGGGTCGCTGCTGGTCTGCTGACTCGGCCCGTTGCCCGCACGATCAACAACGTGCGCAAGGCCAACCCGCGCGACGCGGACCTCATCGCAGGCGCTGACGTGACCACTAAGTCTCAGGTGCCCTTGTCGAGATCGGCTGGGGTCCCTGCTGCCTCCAGCTCGTGCGCCGGTTCGACCTTCCAACACTTCGACCGGAACGGGAGATGGGCGACCCCGGCGGATCACCCGCGCGGCGCTCGTCCGCGAGCGGAGCGCCGTCGCCGGCGACGCGAGGCCACACCTTCTGCCGGAAGGTTGGCCGACGCACCGTAGGGTTCCTGAGTGCACAGTCAGCCAGCGTTTCGCCCGGATGCGCTGCGCGCCGCCCGCGAGGGAGCTGGTCTCACCCAGCATCAGCTCGCTCATCTCATCGGGGTCGCCGGGGGTGAACGGGTATCCCGTTGGGAGCTCGGCACGTCCACGCCGCGAGCAGCGATGGTGGGGCGACTAGCTCGTGCTCTCGACGTACGGATCAGCGACCTACTGGCTGCCGATGACCGGCCAGACCTCCGCCGGTTACGGCTGGAGGCTGGCTACGGTTCGCGTGAGGCGGCGAGGCGGGCGCACGTCGCGCCGGCGACCTACCTGCGTTGGGAGGCCGGCGCATTCAGAAGCATGCCTTCAGAGCGAGTGCGAAGACACCTCGCTGGTGTGCTGGGTGTGAGCATGGACGTGCTCCGTGATGCGCTCGATGAGTCTCGCCGTCGCCGTGACTCGGCCTGACGTCTTCCGGAGCTGGAAGACGGCTGGCGCGGTCAAGCGCCAGCCGTCTTCGATGTGTGGTGTAGTTGCGCTAGCAGAACGAGCAGTTAGTCATCGGAACCACGTGCGCAGCCTGGGCGGGCGCGGCGGGTGCCGAAAACATGACTGCGACACCAAGGGCGACTACAGCGGCGACCTTCTTCATGTCGTCCTCCTGGGCATCGGAACGGCGGATGCGCCAAGTGTAGAAGTTCCGCAGGTGACGAGGCCACCGGATCGGCCCAGGCCGACTTAGGGTTGCGGGCATGCCCGAGGAAGACTCCAGCGATCTGGGGACCGTCCAAGCCGCGGCACTGGCCGATCCTGTGCGATGGAAGCTGTACGAGACGCTGTACATCATCGGCTCGTCGACATTCGGCCTCCTGTCGAGATCGTTGGCCCCAGAAGCACGAGGGGGCTTGAAGCAGCAGCTCGAGGTCCTCGAGAACGCCGCGCTCGTGAAGTTTCTTGGGGGCAAGGGGCATGAGCGCCGCTGGGAAGCTCTTCCGATGCGGGTCGAGTGGAGCTGGCCTCGGAACCTGCAGAAGTCGGACCCTCAGAGGTATCTAGCGCAGGGCTCGATGGAGATGGTCAACGAGCAGCTGAAGGAGGATCGGCGCCGCGAGTTCCTAGCGGAACGTCGCGCTGGGCGCTGGAGCCCCGCGTGGACTGAGTCGGCGTCCAATATGTACTGGCCGGTTGAGATGACTCCACAGCAAGTTGCGGCGCTTGAGCGCGAGATTGCCACTGTGGTCAAGCGACACCAAGCAGCGGCCAGCAAGGACGGGGAGGGCGGCGAGGACCGGCAGGTCGTCGCGGTGACGTTCAGCGCGATGCCGTTCCGTATCCGTGGTTATGAGCCTGGCGCTCGAGAGCAGGGGGACAAGGCACGTGAGGTCCTGGAATAACCCGACGTCCCGAGTGTTCCTCGCCGGGCACGGCGCTGATCGGGGTGCTGATCAGTTCTTCTACGTGATCTTGGCCTGGGCGGCCGCGCACTCAGGTAGCGCGCTGTCGTTCGGTCTGATCATGACGGTCGGCACGTTGAGCCGGGCGGTCGTGACAGTGTTCGGCGGGGCTGTCGCCGACCGCGCCGGCGTCGTAGAGGCGGCGATCTGGAGCCTTGCCGCGCGTGTCGTGCTCATGCTGGCGTTCGGCTGGGTGCTGACCGCGTCACCGCTGTCGAGCTGGGCTCTGACCGGAGTCGCGCTGGCGTTCGGCTTCGCGGACGGCGTACACCTGCCTGCGATGGAGAGTGCTGGGACGCTCGTAGTTGACCGCGAACATCTGAGGTCATTCCAAGGTGTTTTGTCGTGGATCAACAAGACCGCCACGGCGGCCGCGACTCCGATCGCCGCTGTTCTGATCGGGTGGCAGGGCGCCTCGGCGGCTGCGGTGACCGGCGCTGCGGTCCTCGGCTTGGCCCTCGTTTCGGTAGTTGCACTTCACCGTCGCGGGCTGCGGTCACCTGCCAGAGTGGACGGTCAGCTGCTTGAGATGGTGCGTGCGGGATTCAGCTACGCCCTTGGTCGACCTCAGCTCGCGACACTGCTGGCCCTGTTCGCGATCGTCAATGGCCTCACTCTGGCGCCTCTAGTGACTGGCGTCGCCTTGACGGGTCGAGACAACAACTGGTCGGCCGGTCAGTACGGGCTCGGCTACGTCGGTTTCTTCGTCGGGAGTCTCATCGGTGCGGGCTTCATCGCCGTCGGCCGCCGCTACGTTGCGCACGGGCTGCGGTGGTCGCTGATGTTCGTCCTTGGTGGTTGCGTTGGCCTGGCAGGGATGGCCGTCGCGGGCGCGCCGCTGATCGTTTGTGGCTTTGCAGCGTTGATGGGTGCGTTCTTCGGGGCCGGCGCCGCGCTGATGATGGGCGACATCAAGACAGAGACGCCCCCTGAGTACATGGGCAGGGTCATGAGCATGGTGACGATGTCGATTGCCGGCCTGCAGCCGGTTGGCTATGCCTTGTATGGCTGGCTCGCCGGCGTCACATCGGTAGCCACTGCCGGCGTCACCACTGCCGTGACACTCGCTGTCGCCGCGGCGATCGTGTTCGTGTCACCCGTCGCCCGGCGGCGTCAGGTCGCGCCCGCGTAGCCTCTCCTCGATCGCGCGCTTGCGCGCATCCAGCTCAGACTCGACACGGGTAGCCGTCTCGGCTACGAAGAAGTAGTCCGGCGTTACCTCGATGCCGGTGAGCTCGCTGACGGTGATACAGATTCCCAGTAGCGCGCGGCCCGGCGGATCGTGATCGCCGTTGCGGACCTTGCGCAAGGTCGAGCCGCCGTAGGCGTAGCCGCGATCGGCCATCTCCGCCGCCAGCCGGTTCGGGCTAAGGGTCTCAACACCCTTCGTCGCCGACTCGATGACGACGGTGTGGAAGAGGCGATTCAGTCGTTCGCCCGTCTTCCCGTCTTGGAACGTGGCCGGCATGGCCGAACTGTAGCGGGCGAACAGAGCAACAGAGTTCAGGTGTTCGCATTCGAACATTTACCAAGTCCTGACCGAAGTCATTCCCTCCGCTGACTTCGCCCGCTGAACACTCGTACCTGTTCGTATCCGAACAGATAGGGGCGAGTGGTGGGGCACTCAGGACGATGTGACTTGATCGGCGCGGCAGCGCCGCGCCATGCGGCACCCGTAGGGGATTACGGGTGCAGAGAGCTCGGATCCGGGTACCCGATGACTGGTTCGACGCTCTCGGGGTGGAGGCCTCGGCAGGCCCACATGCCTGGCCTCCACCCCAGTTCAACTCCCGGACGGCGGGGCTCGCGTCCCCCCTGCGCTCGAAGACTCGCCGTCCGGGTTCTCACGCCTAAGGCATCGGCCACCGGAGTTGTCCGATGGGTATGAGCGGGGATGTGGATGGGTCGATCGGTGGCGACCGAGACGTTGTCGAGGTCCCTGTGTGGCCAGGCTGCTACGGGCGCACGGTGGAAGAAGTCGTCCGGCTGACCGGGGGAGTGGCGGGTGCAGGTCGAGGTCTCGCCGTGGTCGTTGACCAGGGCTGGGTTCGATTGCGCGGGGTCCGTCCAGAAGGCCTCGTGCAGGCTCTAGCCGCGGTCGTGCGGGTATGGCGGGTGCGCCTGTGCAGGATCGAGCAGGCCGAGGTGATCTCTGTCGACCAGCTCGACGAGTGGCACCGACTTACCCTGCTAGCCGAGCACGGGGAGGCGCTGGCCGCGCGACTGGGTGGGGAAGCCCTGCCGGCGTAGAGCCTGCAGGGCGGCTGTGGACGAGCGGTCCATAAGCACTAGTGCATGTGTATCGTTCCAACTAGGACGCGACCGCTTGAGGGGGGCCAAGGCCTTCTGGATGCGGAAGGGCAAAGGAGATCTGAGATGACGACGAACAGCACGGCGGTCCACGAGGCCGCTCGAGGAGGTGCACGCCGATGACGGCGCGCCGGGTAGTCACTGACGACACCAAGACGTCCGAGACGAAGGGCGGTGGCTCGAAGATCTCCGAGCAGCAGGCCAAGCAGCCCGCGGTGGTGGCGACCGCTGATACTGCGCAGAAGGCACCCCTGAGGCCGACGCCGCCGTCGGTCCGCACTCGCAGAAGCCGGACGCGGATTGCGGCCGGAGTTGCGCTGATGGTGGTGTGCGGCCTGGCCGGTGGTGCCTTGGTGACTCGGGGAGAGAAGCCCGAGTCGGTCTTGGTGCTGCGGCACAGCGTGGAAGCGGGAGACTCGCTGCAGCGGTCGGACCTCACGACCAAACAGGTGACCAACGGCAAGGGTCTCAACAGCGTCAGCCAGGAGCAGATCGGCTCGCTGGTTGGCCGTTACGTCACCGGAGACCTTCCGGCCGGGACCCTGGTGAGCCCTGCGATGGTGGCCGATCGGTTCGGGCCGATCGCTGGGCGCAGCACGGTCGGTATCGCGGTGAAACTTGGCCAGCGCCCCGCTGCCGGCCTGACGGCCGGCCAGCAGGTGCGCCTGGTCCTCGGTGCTGGACAGGGCACCCAGGCGAACGCGCTACCGAAGGGGCTGTTGGTCGGTCAGACATGGCGGGCGCAGATCGTTGCGATCGGGACGAGCAGTAGCCAGGACGGCCTCACGACGGTTGATGTCAGTGTCTCGACGGAAGACGCTCCGACAGTCGCCACGGCCGCCAGCTTGGGCTCGATGGCGCTCGTGCTGGACCCGATGCCGGAGAGCCGGTGAGCTGATGTCGATCTTCGTGATGACCAGCGCCACTGGCTCGCCGGGCGTGACCACGACTGCAGTCGCCTGGGCCATGCAATCGGGGGCACCGGGGGCGCTACTGGTTGAGGCTGACGCTACAGGCGGCTCACCCGTTCTCGCGGGCGCGTTCCGCTCGCGCTGGGCGCACACGAGCTCGGTGCTGTCTCTGGCTATGCGACCGGCTGGGCTGAGTCTGATCGAGCACATCCAGGCTCAGGCGATGCCAATCCCCGGGTCTGATACGGCCCACGTGCTGCCTGCCGTCGCAGAACCCGATCAGGCCGGTGCGCTGGCGAATCTCTGGGACCCGCTCGCCGCGGCGCTGCGGCGAATCAGCGACGGCACCGACCAGGACATCTTCATCGACCTTGGTCGTTGGTCGAGCAAGACGGCACCGCAGCCTCTGCTGCGCGTAGCGGACGCGGTGGCTGTGTTCACCTGGGCACACCTTCCGGGGATCAACACGACCTCGATCGTGCTTCCGAGCATCCGAGCGCGGATCGGCGAGGTGGGCGAAACCACGAAGGTCGCGGTCGTGGCGGTCGAACCGCCACGCGAAGGGTTTTCAGTGACGGAGATTGCCCCGCCCTTCCAGCCCAGCCCGGTCGTGGCCAGGATTCCGCACCGGCCGACAGATGCGGCGGTCTATCACCTGGGTGCCAAGGCTCCGAACAAGCGGCGATTCGCCAGCTACGTCGGGTCAGTGACCCATGCGCTGGACGCGATGCGCGAGCACGAGCAGAGCTACCGCGACGACCTGGGAGTAGGAGCATGACAGAGCAGGACTTCGCCGGCCGCACGGGACGGACCCCGTCCGATCTTCCGCTGTTTGCGCACCGCGTGGCGGTTGCGGGCAACACCCACGACGATGTTGACCACCCGGCAGGTGGCCCAGCGTTGCGCGCACTGGCTGACCTCGACCCCGAGAGCCGGGCGACCGGACGGGTGGAGGCCCCGACGCGTGCAGAGTTGGACGCCGTCGATTGGTCGTTGGTCCGGGTGCTGCGAGAGAAAATCTCAGATCGCGTCCTTCCGGCCAACGGGCAGTTCAACGACCCCGACGAGGATCTCCATCTGGCGCGCGGCCTGGACCGCAGCCGCGATGAGGCCGCCGCGCGTCAGCTGATCGACGAGCAGCTGACGATCGTGCAGTCAGAGCGTGTCGCTGAGGGAGAACCCGCCTTCACCCGTCGTGAGCTGTCCGCTCTCACCTCAGCCATCCTCGACTCCTTGTTCGGCATCGGCCGGTTGCAACGGTTCCTGGACGAGCCGGGCCTAGAAGACATCCTGGTGCGCGGTAGCCACAACGTGTGGTTGGTCTACGGCGATGGGCGCAAGGTCAAGGGTCCGCCGGCGGCGGCCTCCGACGAGGAGCTGATCGAGGACCTGCGGATGCTCGGCCGTGATGCGGTCGGCGGCGAGCGGCCGTTCAACTACGCCCAGCCCGACCTGGACATGCCGCTGGGCAAGGAAGGCCATCGCCTATCCGCGGCGGCGTTCTACTTGCCGTGGCCGACCGTGACGATCCGGCGGCAGGGCTTCACCGACCGCGACCTCGCAGAGCTGGTCGAGTTGGACATGCTCTCGCCGTCGGTACAAGAGTTCCTCGCCTCTGCCATCCGGGCCGGTGTGAGCGTCGTTGTCTCCGGACTGCCAAGCGCGGGCAAGACCACCGCCATGCGGGCCATGCTGCACGAGCTCGACCCGACCGTCGGCCTCGCAACGATCGAAACCGAGTACGAGCTGGCGCTTCACAAGAGTGAGGATCGCCACCCGATGGTGTGGCCCGCGCAGTATCGCCCTGGCGGGGAGGACGGACAGGGCGAGATCACTCTCCAGGACATCGCCAAGAAGTCGCTGCGACAGTCGGTCGATCGCATCGTGGTCGGCGAGGTCCGCGGTCCGGAGGTCATCGTGATGTTCGAGGCAATGGAGACTGCGAAGGGCAGCGTGTGCACCATCCACGCAAAGTCGTGCCGCGACACGATCGGACGCCTGGTCACCTGCGCTATCAAGAGCCCTCAGGTCGACAGCGAGCTGGCCTACAGGATGGTCGCCGAGAACGTGCAACTCATCGTCAACCTCGGCGTCCGCGACGAGACCCCGGTCGGCGGCAAGAAGCATCGCTACGTCCGCGAGATCTGGGAGGTCTTCCCCTCCGAGGACAGCCGCAACGGTGTCGGTCACGACACGTTGTACGAACCCGGCCCTGACGGTCGGGCGGTTCCGACCGGGAACCTGCCCTCCTGGCTGGAGGACCTCGAGCTGATCGGCTTCGACCGCAGCTGGCTGGCGCCGCAGAACGGGACCTGGCCGCGTCCGTTGGCGACCCTTGCGCAGGTCGAGGGGACGGCATGAACGTCCTCGGTGTTCTGGTCGGGGCCGGCTTCGCAGGCGGACTGCTCCTGTTCCTGACCGCCCTCGCCGGAAGAGATGGAGCCGATGGGACCCCCGCTCGGCGCCGGCGCAAGGGTCGGCTGCAGCTGACTGATCAGGAGCAGAAGCGCGCGATCGTCGCGGCGGGCGGCGGCCTCGTCGCCGCCGTGTTCACCGGGTGGCTGGCGCTGATCGTGGTGCTCCCAGCCGCCGTGGTGGGTGTGCCGCGGTTGCTCAGCAGCAAGAGCGACCGGGACCGCATCGAGCTGCTGGACGCGCTGGAGCAGTACACCCGAAATCTGGCCAGCGTCACGGCCACGACGTCGGTGACCGGCGCCATCAGCGCCACGCTGACCTCAACCCCCGCGCGGTTGCGAGGCCCAAACGAGAAGCTCGTCACTCGACTGCGGGCGCGCCAGAGCCCGGAGGTCGCTCTACGGGCATGGGCGGATGAGGTCGACGACGTCGCCGGTGACCTCATCGCGTGCACGTTGGTCATGGCGGAATCAGCGTCCGGGCGCGGGCTGACGCAGATCTTGAATGGACTCGCCACCCAGATCTCGGCTCAGGTGCGACAGCGTCGCGCGATCGAGTCGGATCGCAGCACACCCCGCTGGTCGGCACGCTGGGTCATGGGGGTCGCGGCACTGATGCTCGGCTGGCTGGTCCAGAGCGAGATGGGCGAGTTCTACCGCACACCCGCCGGACAGATCGTGCTGCTCTTCATCCTCGGCGCATTCGTCCTCTGCTTCTGGTGGCTCAAGGCCGCGTCCACCTTCAAGCCGCCGACCAGGCTGCTCCCACCCAGCTCGCCGAAGGGAGCAAGCGCGTGAACCCCGTCCTGCTGGTCGTCGCCCTGTTCGTCCTCGCCGGCCTCGGTGCCGCGCTGGTCATCGGTGCGGCCGTGCCGAACACCCAGCCAAACCTCGAGGACGCACTCGACCGGTTGAGCCCGAACCGACTGCGTGACGCCCTGGAACCTGCACCGCGTGCCAAGGTCACGCCCAAGTCGGACCTTCTGACCAAGGTGGGCACGCATCTGGACCAGCAGCTGTCGACCCGGTCAGGGTTCACGCCGCCGGTCCGGGACCTGGAGTTGCTCGGCATCAGCACCACCAAGTACTGGGCCGACAAGGCGGGCGGTGCGAGCATCGGGCTAGCCTTCCCGGCGGCCATCAGCGCCGCCGGGGCACTGATGCCCTCGTCGCGTCTTCCGGTGACGCTGCCAGCGGTTCTCGGCATCGTCCTGGCGGCCGTCTTCTGGTTCTTGCCCGACCTGACGATCCGCAAGAACGGCGCTCTGGCACGCGATGAGTTCCGCCAGGCCGTCGTCGCCTACCTGCAGCTGACTGCGATCCAGCGAGGTGCCGCAGCCGGAGCGGCCACGACGATGTACGCCGCGGCCGAGATGGGCCAGTCGTGGATGTTCGTACGTCTCCAGCGTGAGCTCACTCGGGCGCGCTGGGCGCATCAGCAGCCGTGGGACGCTCTCACCCGACTCGGTCAGCAGACCGGCATCCCGGAGATCACCGAAGTGGGCGACATCATGCGCCTCGCAGGAGAAAGCGGAGGTGCCGTCCAGCACGTCCTCGTCGAGCGCGCTGCCGGGCTCCAGGACCGCATCCTGAACGAGGAGCACGAGGCGGCGAACAAGGCCACGACCAACATGTCAGCACCGCTGATGGGTCTGGTTGCGGTGTTCGGCGTCGCCCTGGCCATCCCGGTCACGATCTCGATCCTCGCGGCATGAGCACCATGACAATGCGCCCCTGGCGACGGGCGAGCGACACGCGACCTCCGGTCACCTTGGCCTGGGTGCCGATAGCCGCAGTCGCGGGGCTGACATTGACCGCGTGGGCAGCGCTCAGCCGCGACGACAGCGCTGTGCTTCCGGCAGCCCTCTGGGTCACCGCGGCCGGCCTCATCCTGGCGGTGATCGACCTAGACACCCTTCGGCTGCCCGACCGGGTCCTCGGACCTGCGGTTCTTGGCGAGCTCGCGTTGCTCACCGGGGCAACCACAATGACTGGCCAGTGGGGCGCCCTTGGGCGAGGAGTTCTCGCTGCCGCAGCCCTGATGAGCATCCACTACGTCTTTGGAATCCTCATCACGGCCAGCAGCGGTCTCGGCGACGTGAAACTGCTCGCCCTGACGGCACCGCTGACCGGTTGGGTCAGCTGGCCAGCAGTCTGGAACGGCTACATGGCCGCCTGGGTCCTCGGTGGTCTTGCGGCTGCTGTCGCGCTGGTCCGACGATCCCGTGCCGGTGAGCCGGGCAGTGCTCGGCACGCACCCATTGCCTTCGGACCCAGCATCCTCGCTGGTGCCCTCGTCGCGTTCGCCCACGGATAGGAGCGTGCTCACACACCGACGAGGACGAATGACCCAACACCTGAGCTCAATCGACCAGAAAGGGAGTCACATGCTCTACATCTACGCCACCCTCCAGACCGCAAGCTCGCAGGCTGCTGATCTGCTAGCTCGTCGCCACCGCAAGGCAAGGCAGCGCGGTGCCACCGCCGGTCTCGAGGCGATCGAGATCGCGATCGGCACCGGGATCGGCGTTGTGCTGCTCCTCGCGCTGAAGGCCTACGGCTCACAGGCTCTGAACAAGTTCATGAACTGGTGAGCGCGTTGCTTGGCCGTGCCCGCAACAGCATCCGACGCCGCGCCGGTGTTGATCGCGACGGGGGATTCGTCGCGATCAACACCGCGCTCGGGATGTCGATGCTGATGGTGGTGATCTGCGGAACGCTGCAGCTCGCCCTGTACGCCCATGCGACCAACGTCGCATCGGGTGCGGCCGACCAAGCCTTGCAAGAGGCCCGCACGATCAACGGGACCGCCGGCTCAGGACAAGCGCGAGGGCGAGAGTTCCTCGCGAAGGCCGGACCGCGCTCGTTGACTGATGCCAGCGTGCAGGTCAACCGAGGCACAGAGCAGGTGACCGTTGTCGTGCGAGGGCGGTTCCCCTCGCTTGTGCCCGGCTTCACCTTTCCCGCGGTCGAGGCTCACAGCCAGGGTGCAACAGAACGGATCACCCGATGAACATCAGAGCGCACTGGTGCGATGACCGAGGCAATCAGGCACCCGAGTACGCGATCGCCATGTCGATTCTCGTGGTCCTGCTGTCCCTCAGTGTGGGCGCCTATCGGTACGGCCAGGCCACCTCGAGCGTGACCGCCGCGGCCGGTGCCGCGGCGCGGGCAGCCTCGATCGAGAGGGAACCGGGTCGGGCGCGCGCTGCGGCAGAGGCTGCCGCAGCGGAGACGATGGCAAGCAAGGGCATGAAGTGCCAGCCCGCCGTCACCGTTGACACGGGTGGCTTCTCTGCACAGGTCGGACAGCCCGCCAGCGTCGGCGTACGTGTCAGCTGCAATGTCGATCTGTCCGATCTATCCGTGCCCGGACTGCCCGGATCAAGGAACCTGACCGCCCAGGCAACCAGTGCGCTGGACACCTACCGGGAGCGGCGATGATGCGCTCGATACAGGCTCGCGTAGAACGCGCGACGCGGAACCCTGAAGCAGGTGTCATCGCGCCTTGGGTCGCCATCGCATTCGGCATCATCGTGCTGTTCGGCGTCGGTCTGACGATCGATGGCAGCAGCAAGATCCAGGCGCAGAGCAAAGCTCAGACCAGCGCGCAGGAGGCCGCCCGGGCGGCCGGCCAACAAGTCGGCCCCGATGCCGTGCTAGGACATTCCGCCGGGTTGACCCCTGACAAGGCCGCATCCGCGGCCCGCGCCTACCTCGGTCAGGCCGGTGTCGCCGGCGCCGTGAGCGTGTCCGGCTCTACCGTCACAGTCACCACGCGCGTCCCCTGGAAACCTCGCTTTCTGAGCGGAGTCGCCGGGGCCCGCGACATGACGAGCACCCAAGTGATCGACACCCGACGAGTAAAGGACGGCGTCCCACGATGACGACATCTCGGCAGCACCGAATTGCCTACGGCCTGGTTGCCCTGGTCGCTCTAGCCCCATCCTTGGCTGCGTGCGGCGGTGACGACAAACCTGGCTCGCGTTCTACGCCGACGACTGCCTCAGCGACGACGCCTACGAATGCCGAGCAGTACGCCGAGGCCACTGACGTCTACCGGCGTTGGCTTGCCCTGACAGACCAGACGACCGTCAAGAAGGGCGCGACGCTGCCGCCCTCAGCGACGCAGCTGGCGACTCCAAAGGCGATCGAGTCGGCTAACGACTCCAACCGCGAGTTCTGGGCACCACGTGAGCAGCCGGCGTTCACGATCGTGCGCGCCACGCTGACGACGACGCTGCTTGGGACCACGGGCAAGGAGGTGCGCTACGCCGCCGAAGGGCCGGACTCCAACACCCTCGCCCTGCAGGTGTGCATGAAGAGTGACGGGCACTCCTACAACAAGGCAGGCAAGGACCTGCGTGTCCAAGCGAACAACTTCAGCGGGATCGTCACGTTCCGCACCAGCGACGACGGCCGCACCTGGAAGGTCGACGACCAGAGCAACATCAAGGAGGGGTCGAAATGCACAGCAACCGCGCCCTGAGCAACCTGCTCGCCCTGCTGCTCGCAGCCGGCGCGCTGACCGGGCTCACCCCGGCCGCCAGCGCGGCCGGACGCGCCCCGGCCGGCCTGATCACCGGGGCGGGCTGCCCCAAGGGCTTCGTCTGCAAGTGTGACAAGAGCCATTGCGACATCGTGGGTGTGGTCAGCGGTGGCGGTGGCAGCCCCAAGCAGGCTGATCCGCCACGCCGGCCCGCACCCGGTGGCGGGATCAAGGCGCGCCCGGTCAGCGGGCCCCCGGCCACGGGCGGCAGCGGTGACGCCGGCAGTGGCGGGACACCCCCGAAGGCGTCACCGCCGAGGTACGGCGAGCCGGGTGGCCCCGGCTGGATGGACCCGGGCGGGTGTGACGAGCAGCTGCTCGAAGTCTGCGACGCGAACCCGCTCGTGCCCGCGCCCCCGGCCGCCCCGGCCCGGCCCACGCAGCCGGCCCCGGCACCACCGCCCCCGCCGACGCCGGCGCAGTGGTCCCAGGCGATCCAGACCACTCTCAAACTGCCGAAGCCGGTCATCGGCTCCGCGCCGTGCCATGACGCCGGGTGTCTGGGTGCGGTAGGCCTGCCGGTCTGGCTGTGGACCCAGCCCATGCCCGACCAGAGCGTGAACGTCACCCTCGCCGGGCAGACCATCCGCGCCACGGCCCACCTGGACCGCACCGTCTGGACGATGGGCGACGGGCAGACCGTGACCTGTGCCGGCACGAACGCGACCGGCACCGCCTACAGCACGGTGGCCGGCGTCGCCGCCTCCCCGACGTGCGGCTACCGCTACACCCGCCAGGGCGACTACACCCTGAGCACCCAGGCCCAGTGGACGATCACGTGGTCTGGTGCCGCCACCGGAACGGACCAGCTCGCGTCGTCCGCAACTGCGCCGATCGCGATCGGGGAGTACCAGGCCGTGACCCGCTGACAAGGTCTGCGGTCCTGGCACACGAATCAGTGAGGAGTTGGACGATGAAGCGACGATTGACTGGCCTGATCTCCTGCCTGGGAATCCTGGGGATCGTCGCAGGACTGCCTGCCGTTCTCCTCGCGCTCGGGCCGGATCTCACTCCGGACGGGTTGCCCACGGTGGACCAGGTCTGGTCCACCGTGACGGGCCCGGATGACGGGTCACTGTTTCTGGCGGTTCTTGGCGTAGCAGGGTGGGCGGCATGGGCGTTCATGTCCGTGTCCCTCATACTGGAGATCGCCGCGAAAATCAGGGGCGTGCGGGTGCCGCAGGTGCGCGGGCTCGGGCACTCACAGGCCGCAGCGAAAGGTCTGGTCGCCGGGGCTGCACTGCTATTCGTTGCCGGACCGGTCGCAGCACACGCGGCGCCGGTCACGCCGACCACCGTCGCTGCATCGACAGCCGCCGGCGCCTCCGCTGAGGCCATGCCGGCGGCGTCGTCGGAGGCGACAGCGGAAACTACGGGGCACCGAGTCCAGCCGGGCGACTCGCTCTGGTCGCTGGCAGCCGAGCACCTCGGTTCCGGCGATCGGTACCACGAGATCGTCGATCTGAACCAGGACATACTGGAGGGGAGCCCCGATCGACTCGAGGTCGGGATGGCCATCCGGATCCCCTCGGCTCAACGGGTCGTCGAGAAGCCAGCACCGCACACCGTCACTGTCAAGGCCGGCGAGACACTGTCCTCGATCGCCAAACGTGAGCTCGGATCTGCCCAGGAGTACCCCCGCATCGCTCAGGCGACACGGGGAATCACGCAGGCAGACGGAGAGCGGCTCGTCGATGTCAACAACATCCACCCAGGGTGGAGGCTGCGCGTACCTGCCTCGATGGTCCCCAACACCGCAGGGGGCGCGGACCAGGCTCCGAACCCGCCGGCTGCTCGGAGTGTTGCCCCGGAGCGGCCCGCGCCAGGTGCGGCGGCGGACAGCAGCCAGGACCTGGCGGCGAGGGGAGCACGCGTCGGAGTGAGCGGAGGTGCAGCATCAGGCGCCGCCCGGCTGCACGGTGACGCTCCGACGCGGACCGATCGTGTCGACGTCCAGCAGGAGCCACTCACCGATGCCCACAAGCAAGGGCCCGCAGCGGGCTGGATGCTAGCCGGCCTCACAGGCGGGGGTGCGGTCCTCGCCGGGTCGGCGCTGCTGGCGCTGCGGCGACGCCGACGGGCGCAGTTCCGCGCTCGGCGTCCCGGTCGCACGATCGCGACCCCAGAGGCCTCCGTGGTGCCGGTGGAGAAGACGGTCGTGGCAGTCGGAGCGACGTCCGCGCCGACTGTGGAGCAGATGGACAGCCTGCTACGGGGGCTCGCCGCTCGGGCCGCTGACGCAAATACGGCTCTGCCGCCGCTCGCCGCTGTCGAGCTTGGCAAGACCGAGATTGTGCTGCACCTGAGCGCCGCAAGCACCCTGCCCGAACCCTGGAACGGCACCGAGGATCAGATGCACTGGTCGTGCTCGACGGCTCAGGATCTCGAGGATCCCGCCGTCGCGAGCGATGACCAGCCAGCGCCGTACCCGCTCTTGGTCACCGTGGGTGAAGGCGACGACGGCCACGTGTGGCTGCTGAACTGCGAGGAGATTGCAGCGATCACCCTGACAGGGAGCAGCGCTCCCGTTCAGGACTTCGCGCGCTACGTCGCCGCGGAGCTGGCGCTCAATCCTTGGTCGGCCGGCGTCACGGTCGATTGCGTGGGCATCGCCGAAGAGGTGGGATCACTGAACCCTGAGCGCATCCGCTACCACGAGTCATCGGCGGGAGCCGCCGCCGAGGCAGTTGCCGACGCGGTCGAGATGATCCAGCGCGCCGACTCGGCAGGTGTCGAGGTTGCGAAGGCTCGCGCGGGCAAGGCCGACGACGACGTGTGGGCAGCACGCCTCCTCCTGCTGAACGGCAGCGACGATCCCAAGGCAATCGACCAGCTGCTCGAGCTCGTCGACCAGCACCCAGGAAAGACAGGCACGGCGATCGTGGTGTCCAACGGACAGGCGGCTGAAAACGGGACAACCCTCGAGCTCGCCGGCGACGGCCGGTTGCGGATGCCGAGCGCGGGCCTCGACCTCATGGCCGTCGGTCTGACCAGCGAGGAGGCGAGGGGTTGCGCAGCGCTCTTCGCCCAGAGCGAGACCCTCGACGACGTCGAGATTCCGAGCGACGAGCAAGCCACCGAGGGTTGGCGTTCCTTCACCAACGAAGCCGGCGCCCTCCGCCCGCAGCACGCCAAGCCACGCGAGGGCGGTGACGACCGCACCGACGGCAGCGTCCTTGACGCCCAAGACGCCGAGTACGTCCACGCGGCTGCGACCACCGAGCAGGACCTCAAGAGCCTCGCGCCCCAGGTCCCGCCGCAGCTGCGCGCCGAGATCGAGGCCGCCGACCCGACCCTCGACGAGGATGTCGCAGCGTGGCTTGATGACAGCTGCCCACTCCCACGACTGAGCCTGCTCGGGCCGGTGCGCGCCCGGGCTCACGGCAGTGCGGTCGCGGTAGCCAAGCGGAAGCCGTACGCGACCGAGCTGCTGGCGTACCTGGCGACCAGACCGTACGGGGCGACACCGGCGCAGCTGGCCGACGCCTTCAACCTCAGTGATGGACGTGCCCGCACAGACATCAAGATGGTCCGTGACTGGCTCGGAACCAACCCACGCACCGGCAATAAGCACCTGCCGAACGCGCGCGAGTCCCAGGCAGCCAAAGCGCGTGGCGTCGGCGTGTACGAGGTGGAGGACGTGCTGGTCGACGCGGACCTATTCCGCCGCCTCCGAGCCCGTGGCGAGTCCCGCGGACAGGAGGGCATCGGCGATCTGCTGCGCGCACTCCAGCTCGTAGAAGGACGACCCTTTGACCAGCTACGGCCCGGAGGTTGGGAGTGGCTGGCCGACGGTGACCGGATCGATCACCACCTGACGGCCGCCGTCGTCGACGTTGCGCACATGGTCACAACGTCATGCCTGGCGTCCGCGGACCTGGTTCGTGCTCGCGCGGCCGCGGAGATTGCCACGGTCGTCGCGCCGGACTCCGAGATTGCCAAGCTCGACCTGGTTGCGGTGTTCGAAGCCGAAGGACATCGCGCCGAGGCCGAGCGCATCTTGCGCGACGAGGTCTGCAACCGGTCCGACGATGGAGGAGCGCCGGCGGAGCTGTCGGAACGAACCGAGACGATCATCCGCAACCACGAGTGGCTCGACCCCGACCGCGCCGCCAGCTGATGACCAACCGAGCCGACCGGCGCACCGTTCGGGCGTGATCACGCCGCGGCGATGGCGGATGAGGCCGAGCGGCTGCTGGGCTTGGTCGAAGCCGCACTCGACACCGTGCCTTGGTCGACGACCGACCACGCTGCAACCGCACTGACGCGAAGGGGTGAGCTCGCATGACGTGGGCAATGATCGAGTGGATGGCCTGGATGATGGCAGCCATGGCGGTCCTGGCAGGAACTGTCTTCTTGCTCGTCTGGAGCGGGACTGTCCGGTTATCGGTGTAACCGGCGTACTTGGTTACAGGTTCTCGGCCGCGGGCATGCGGTCGGCGAAGGTCACGGCGAACGCGTTCAGGGCCGGCTTCCAGCGCATGGTCCAGCGTGCCTGACCGGTGCCCTTGGGGTCCAGGGACCGGGTCACCAGGTAGAGCGTCTTGAGCGCGGCCTGCTCGGTTGGGAAGTGGCCCTTGGCGGTGACCGCGCGCCGGTAGCGGGCGTTCAAGGACTCGATCCCGTTGGTGGAGCACAGAACTCGGCGGATCTCCACGTCGTAGTCCAGGAACGGCACGAACTGCTCCCACGCATCACGCCACAGCCGTGAGATCGCGGGATACATCGCCGCCCAGGTCTCCTCCAACTGCTCGAACGCCGCCCACGCCGCCTTGACTTTGACAGGTTGTTCTGGCCCCACTGTGACGGTCTGTTCTGGCCCCACTGGCGACGCGCCGGGGTGGTTGTGACGGTTTGATCTGGCCCCACCTCAGCCTTGGCCCATCGAAGGCTTTCGAGGGATCGGGGTTGGGATGGGATCACGGGTGGAGCTGTTCGCTGCGATTCGTCGGGACGCGAGGGTCGAGGAGGTCTCGATCCGTGAGCTCGCGCGCCGGCATGGGGTGCACCGGCGCACGGTGCGGTTGGCGCTGGAGTCTGCTGAGCCGCCGCCGCGGAAACGGCCGGTGCGGGCCTCGCCCCGGTTGGACCCGTTCAAGGACGTCATCGACGGGATGCTGCGCTCGGACCTGGACGCACCACGGAAGCAGCGGCATACCGCGACCAGGATCCTGGCCCGGCTGGTCGAGGAGCACGACGCGTGCGGGCTGTCGTACTCCACGGTGCGGGACTATGTGCGCGTCCGCCGCGCACAGATCGACCTGGAGGGCGGCCGACGGGTCGAGGCGTTCATCGCGCAGGAGCACGCGCCCGGTGCCGAGGCGGAGGTCGACTTCGGCGAGGTGTGGGTGGTCATCGACGGGGTCCGCACCAAGTGCTACATGTTCGTGCTCTGGTTGGCGCACTCGGGCAAGGCGATCCACCGGGTCTACCCGACCCAGGCGCAGGAGGCGTTCCTGCAAGGGCACGTGGAAGCGTTCGAGGCGATCGGCGGGATCCCGGTCCGGCACATCAAGTACGACAACCTCACCTCGGCGGTGTCCAAGGTCATCCACGGCCCCGGCCGCGCCCGGCAGGAGTCGGATCGGTGGGTGTTGTTCCGGTCGCACTACGGCTTCGACGCGTTCTACTGCCAGCCCGGGATCGAGGGCGCGCACGAGAAGGGCGGCGTCGAGGGCGCGGTCGGCTGGTTCCGCCGCAACCACCTGACCCCGATGCCGCAGGTGACCTCGCTGGATGAGCTGAACGAGCGCATCCGGGTCTGGGAGGCCGCCGATGAGGACCGGCGCATCACCGGCCACGCGAACACGATCGGGCAGGACTTCGCCACCGAACGAGACCTGTTGCGGCCGTTGCCCGTTGAACGGTTCGACCCCGGGCTGGTACTGCGGCCGCGGGTGGACCGCTCGAGCATGATCACCGTGCGGATGGTGAAGTACTCCGTCCCGGCGCACCTGATCGGCCACCGGGTCCGGGTCTCGCTGCGTGCCTCCGAGGTGGTCGTGTTCGAAGACCGGGCCGTGGTCGCGGTCCACCCCAGGGTTGCGGCCCGTACCGGGCACGTCGTGGTCCTGGATCACTACCTGGAGGTGCTGCGGCACAAACCCGGCGCGCTACCCGGCTCGACCGCGCTGGCCCAGGCCCGCGCCGCTGGGGTGTTCACCTCCGCGCACGAGGCGTTCTGGGCGGCCTCCCGCAAGGTCAACGGTGACGCTGACGGTACCCGGGAGCTGGTCGAGGTCCTGCTGCTGCACCGCTCCCTCACAGCCGCCGATGTCACTGCCGGGATCAGCGCCGCCCTGTCCGTGGGCGCGGTCACCGCCGACGTCGTCGCGGTCGAGGCCCGACGCCACGCCACGACTACCGGTGCGACTGCCGCTGCCGCCGGCGGTGGGGGTGGGGCCACCGGCGGCCGTCACCCGGCTGCTCGCACCGGTACGCCCGAGCAACGCGTTGTCTCCCTGACCCAGCGCCGGCTGACCGACCCGGCCTCGGTCATCGCCGGCCTCCCACCGGACACCCGCCCGATCCCGTCCGTGGCCGCCTACGACGAGCTGCTCCCACGCCGGGCCGCCCGCACCACCGACACCGCCCAGGAAGCGAGCACCAGCTGATGGCACCGACCGCACCCGCGACCACGATCACCCCCACGCTGCGCCGCCGACGCGGCCTGACCGAGGAAGCCGCCGTCGCCGCGATCGACCAGGCCTGCCGCCGGCTGCGGCTGCCCACCATCCGGGCGCTGGTCGACGAAGCCCTCGCCGTCGCGACCAAGGAACAGCTGACCTACCAAGGATTCCTGGCCGAGCTGCTGCTGGCCGAGGTCGACGACCGCGACCGCCGCTCCTCTGTGCGCCGGGTCAAGGCCGCCCAGTTCCCCCGCGACAAATGGCTCGGCGACTTCGACTTCGACGCCAACACCGCGATCAACCCCGCCACCGTGCACGAGCTCGCCAAAGGCGACTGGATCCGCAAAGGCGAACCACTGTGCCTGATCGGCGACTCCGGCACCGGCAAGTCCCACCTCCTCATCGGCCTGGGCACCGCCGCCGCCGAGCAAGGCCACCGCGTCCGCTACACCCTCGCCACAAGGCTGGTGAACGAGCTCGTCGAAGCCGCCGACGAGAAGGTCCTGGCCAAGACCATCGCCCGCTACGGCCGCGTCGACCTGCTCATCATCGACGAGCTCGGCTACATGGAGCTCGACCGCCGCGGAGCCGAGCTCCTGTTCCAAGTCCTCACCGAACGCGAAGAGAAGAACAGCATCGCCATCGCCTCCAACCAGTCCTTCTCCGGCTGGACCGACACCTTCACCGACCCCCGCCTGTGCGCCGCGATCGTCGACCGCCTCACCTACCACGGCACCATCATCGAAACCGGCACCCACTCCTACCGCCTCGCCAACAGCCGAGGGCAAGCACAGGGCTGAGCTTCTCGTCCCTATTGACGCCACTCGACGCTGGCGAGACACTTTCGCCAGCGCGGAGGCTCTGTCGGCGGCTCCGCCACAGACAGGGGTGGTTCAAGTTGGCACGACTTCGTAAACCCACAGCAACGTTCCTCGTCGGCGCAGCCTTCTTCGGCTCGACGACCGTCCTCAGCACCTCGCCCGCATTCGCCGTCTGCTACACACCCGGTGTGGCGACGTCCTTCAACGTCAACTTCGAGGGGTCCTACCTCGGATCCTCATACTGGGCGGATGCCGTTTCCTACGCCATCAACCAGTGGAATGCCACGAGATCGCAGGGCACCGGCGTCTTCATCTACCGCAACGAATCGGAGCGTTACAACACGATCCGCATGGAGTCGTACGCCGACAACTGGTACGGCCTATACAACGGAAATGGGATCACGTTCAGTGCGAAACTGAACATTCGCACGATTGGGCCGGCCGCGACAGACGATCGACGGTGGGTCACGAGCACTTCATCGCACGAGTTCGGGCACGCCCTCCGGATGGGAGACAACCCGTCGACCATCTACAACTCCATCATGAAGCACAGCCGCAACCGGGACGTGGTCTACGGGCCGGCCGGCTACGACATCGGTGAGGTGAAGCGATGCAACTAAGCCGTCGAGGAACCCGCGCGGTGGTCGTGTGTGCGGTTCTCGCTCTGACAGCGTGCTCGTCGGGCGGCCACGGTGGATCCGACGAAATTCACGCGGACTACCCGTCATACGCGTCAATAGACGAGCTGGCGTCAGCCTCCCCGGTGATCGCCCGGTTCAAAGTGTCATCCACAGTCCGCGAGTCGACCTTGCAACCCGCCGGGACCGCGACCGGGGGTGAGATCCCCATTACCCTTCGCCCGAGCACGGTTACCGAGGTTCTCGCCGGGGACCTTCGGGTGGGTCAGACGATCAACCTGAGCCGGCCAGGGAAGCTCGATGAGTCGATAGAGGGCATGGAAGACGTGGAGCCGAACAAGGAGTATCTCTTGTTCGTGGAGGCTTACCCTGACGGTCGGGCCTCGATTATCGGTGGTGACGAGGGAATCTTCAAACCCGCCCAGGCCGGCGCGGCCTTCACATCGAAGAAGTTTGGCACCGTCACTGCGAACACACTCCAGTCAGCGGCACGCAAAGCGCATCCCTAACTGGGTGAACCGGCAGCGCCAGGACGCGCATCTAGATTGAACGGGCGTACATCGACGATCGAACGAACTGTGCACTACTCCATGCGGCCCTCGGCGTGAAGCCGAGGGCCGCATGATCTACGTCTACGGCGATTCGGCGCGCCTCCGCGCGGGTCTGTCTGGGAGCGGCAGGCCCGGATCGGGCGTGGTTCAGCTGACCCTCCATCCGGAGGTTGCGACGTTCGAAACTACCGGGCACCTTCCTCTACGACGGTCATCGCCCGAACCGCGCTCGGCGTAGGGCGGGGCCACATCGAGCCGTCAGGCTGGGGCCAGTTCGCCTTGACATAGTCACCGCCTCCTGCGACGGTGCGGTGTAGATCGGGCGCAGGTCCTTGGCCATCGCCTCCCAGTACTTCTTGGAGGCGTACCGGACGGACCCGCGGATCAGGTGGATGATGCAGGTCTGGACCGTGGCCAGCGGGAACACCGCGTTCGCTGAGTCCGGCAGCCCCTTCAGTCCGTCGCACACGATGAAGAACACATCGGCCACGCCACGGTTCTTGATCTCGGCCAGCACGCTCATCCAGAACTTCGCTGACTCCCCGTGCCCGGCGGTGCCGGCCCATAGCCCGAGCACGTCGCGCCGACCCTGCAGGTCGACCCCGATCGCGGCGTAGAAGGGCCGGTTGCCGACCTGGCCGTCACGGACCTTGACGTAGATCGCGTCGATGAAGATCGCCGCGTAGACCGGCAGCAGCGGCCGGGCGCACCACTCGCTCATCTCGTCGATGACGCGGTCGGTGATCACCGAGATGCGGTCCTTGGACAGCGAGGCGCCGTAGACCTCGGCGAAGTGCGCGCTGATCTCACCAGTGGTCAGGCCCTTGGCGTACAACGACAGCACGACGGTGTCGACGTCACCCAGGCGGCGTTGTCGCTTCTTGACGATGACCGGTTCGAAGCTGCCGTCCCGGTCCCGTGGGACCTCGATCGTGACCGGGCCGACGTTGTCGGTCAGCACCGTCTTGGCCCGGGTGCCGTTGCGGGAGTTACCACCATCACGGCCCTCGACCGCGTGCTTGTCATAGCCCAGGTGCTCGCTCATCTCCTCATCGAGCGCGGTCTCCAGCACGGTCTTGGTCAACAGCTTCAGCAGTCCGTCCGGGCCGGTCAGGTCCTCACCACGCGCCCGGGCGGCACGGACCAGCTGCGCTACCGCGGCTCGCTCGGACATCACCGCCGCGGGCTGTTCCGCCGGCCGAACCCGCTCGTGATCATCGACATGGTCAGCGCTGTCATCATCTTCAGGCGACACAGTCGCCAGTGTCTCGGTCATCACAGACCTTCCTCGCCAACCAGCGTTGGCGTGTCAGGCCGGTTACACCGTTTGCCGGACGGTCCCGTCGTGCCTCCGTGAACCGCCCCGGGGTTTCCGGACACTTCTTGCTGTGTCTCTACCCGGACGGGATGAGACGGTTTCGTGCAGCGTAGTGGGCTGATTCGACCTCGATGGGTGTCAGGTCGTCGATGGACTCGTGGGGTCGGTCGTGGTTGAACCAGTGGACCCAGTGCAGGGTGTTGAGCTCGACGTGCTGGACATCGCGCCAGGGCCCGTCGGGGCGGATCAGCTCGGTCTTGTACGCGCCGATCTGGGACTCGGCCATCGCGTTGTCGTAGGCGTCGCCCACCGAACCCACTGATGCGTCCACGCCGGCGTCAATCGACGGCCGGGGGTTACTCTGCGAGTCGCGATGAGCGGCAACCTCTGGGTCGGCATGTACAGCAACACCACCATGCGGATCGCAGAGGCAACCTTCGGCGCAGGGCAACAGCGGACTTGCCAGGCCCGACCTTGAGTGGGAGGGCTTGTGGAAAGCGTCGAGAGCATCGCAAGTGGCGGGACGGTCGAAGCTCTGACGCTGGCGGCTGCACTGACAGCAGCCCTTGTCTCGATTTACAACGCCTGGCGCGCGTGGAAGAACTGGAGTATCGATCGCCGAGCAAAACGGTTCGAGGATTCACTCGACCGAGCTCTCGACCCCGACGCGACGACCGCTCGGGTCGGGGTTGAGCAGCTAGACGGCCTCCGCCGGAGGAAAGAGCTGCACCGGAACGATCAGGCGTACATGGCTGACACGCTTCAAGCACTGATGCCACCCAGGCCGGCGGGTTACGCTCCTGGTGTTGACTCGGTGATCATCACCAGGCTGCCGCAGCAGTCGGCGTCGCCTGAGGGCAAGGGCGGAGGCTCATAATTGGCCACCTTCACAGTCACTCCCGAGCAGGTGTCTGCCGCCCGGCTTCAGCTCGCCTTCGATCGAGCCGCCGGGAAGGAAAGCGACGACTGGGTCGTAGCGGTGGCGCACGCCGAAGAAGAGGCTTCAAGCACACGCCCAGCCGAGAACAGTCCCGAACCCAACGAGCTAGTTCCGGCCACGCCCTCGCCGTCCCCTTTGAGCGTCTGGGATCGAGTGAGTATCTGGGACCACACCGCCGATTTGTTCAAGAAGTGGTCCGAGGGAGACGCGCGCGCGCTGGACCGGTTGGTGAGAGACGTCAGCCCGGTTCTTTGGCAGGTGGTTCGCGCGTACGGCCTGGGTCGCGACGAGTCAGAGAACGTCCTCCAGGCTACCTGGGTGAGTCTCGTCGAACGACGAGACTCGTTCTACCACGCACGGGAGGTCGGTTCGTGGCTGACGACCACCGCGCGACGTGAGGCATGGCGCGTCCGGCGACTGAAGGAGTCGGAACCGCCAGTCGGTGCGGCGGGCGCATCTCGACTTGTAGACCGTCCGGCAGATCTGCCACGTGAGGCTGACCGCGTATTGGCGGCCGTTGCGCAGTTGTCGGACCGCTGCCAACGGCTATTGAAGGTCATGGCGTTCAGTGAGCGACCGGACTACTCAGGCCTTGCCCTCGAGCTCGGCATGCCGGTCGGCAGCATCGGGCCAACGAGGGCCCGCTGCTTGGACAAGCTTAGGGCCCTGCTCGAGCAGGACGAAGCGCCCGCTAGCGCGGATACCCTGACGTACGAGAGCCTGGCGGAGATGTGGAGCCGTTACGACCCGATGCCAGAAGGACTCCATCTGCTGAGCGAGCGGTTCGAGGTGAACGTGACGAACCAGGCTCAGTCGGGCAGCCGTGGATCACAGGCTCGGACCAGCGGGTCCTCCGACCTGGCATAGGACCAAAACCATCCCTTCTCGGAGGAGGGCTGGTAAAAGTTGGCCGCCGGCTCACCGGTCGGCGTCATGGCCGCCACCGTTCGTGTGCGGCCTGGCGGCTCATGCCGGTCGCGCGGCCGATCTGCTCCCAGCTGGCGCCGCCGGCGCGTGCTTGTCGGGCGAGGCGGTTGGTCTCGTCGCGGGCGGCGCGTTCGGCGTCGACGGCTTGGCTCAGCTGTTCAAGGGCGTCGTGCCGGTCGGCGTGCTCGGCCCGCCAAATGCTTACGGCCAGGTCATCGGGCCTGACCTCCCATCGGGCTACGCCCTTGCGGGTGCGTCGGTAGGCGGTGCGATACGACACCGTGCGCCCCTTGCGCAGCGACTCGACACGCTCGGTCTGCACCTCGGACAGCGACTCCAAGAACGCGGCTGTGCGTGACTCGTCCCACCAGTCGGTGCGGCGCTCGATGAGCGCCGACATGCCTGACGTGAGTGGAGGAGGCGGCGATGGGAGTTCGGCGCGGTGCATCAGCAGGTCCGGGTTACCGAAAGGTGCCTGGAGCCAGTCTGGGCGCAGCTCGTTGTGTGGGTTCGGGCTGTCGGCGGGCGCGTTGAGGGTGGCGACGATGAATAGCCGCGGCCGGGACTGCGGAACGAAGCGTCGAGCGTCGAGGGTCAGCACGTCCGCGGAGTAGCCCAGCTCGTTGAGGGCGCTGATGGCCGCGCTGAGGTCATCGCCGGCGTGGGAGGTCGCGAAGCCCACGACGTTCTCCAGGGCGATGACGGCCGGCCTCTTGTCGCCCATCTCCTTCATCACGCGGATGAACTGCCAGAAGGTGCCGCTGGCGTGGCCCGCAAGCCCCTTGCGGTTGCCCGCCAGGGAAAGGTCCGTGCACGGGAAGCTCGACCACGCGAGATCGATGTCGGGAAGGTCGGCACCACGGACGTCCTCGATCGAGCCCTCGACCAGGTGTTCGGCCCCGAACTGGTCCGAGTACATGGCGGCCTTGTCGGAGTCGAAGTCGTTCGCCCAGACAACCGAGCATCGCCGGCTTCCAGCCCGAGCCGCGCAAGGCCGATGCCGGCGAAGAACTCCGCGACACGGACCGGCTCAGACTCGGCCAGCGGGTTGGGAACGGGCTTGAGATGGTCACCGCGCGCTACTGACACGAGCAAACCCTACGGGGCCGGACCCCCTGAGGTCGGCACCGACCCACGTACCAGCCTCAGGAGGAACGCAAGCTCCTAGACCCCAGCACGCGCGGTGCACAACGGGGGAGCCTTCCCGACGAAACGCCAAGGAAAAATCTAATTAAAAATATTTCCTAGACAGTTACCTTGTACTTGTTGCATGCTTCGTCCATGACGACGTACGAGGAAATTAAGGGATTTGTAGATGCTGGCGGCGGTGTTGCGACCTTCGCCGCAGGGGAGCTGCGGGAGGCGCAGGGCGCGGGGCGGCTGACGGAGCGCATCAACGAGGGCATCCTGAGGTCCCTGAACGCGCTCGGGATGGGCGCTGTGCCGAACGAGGCCTACCTCATGCCCACGAGTCAGCATGATGAGGTCCGCGTTTACGACAAGGCATCCAGCATCGGCCGCATCATCGAGGCTGCTTTGGCACCCGGGGATGAGAACGATCGCTACCTGGTCGAGACGATCGATACAACCGCGGCGGACATCGTTGAGCAGATCCGCCGCCTTGTGGCGGAGTGAGGCGGTGATGGTGAGCGCCAGCTCTCGAGGAGACTCCGCGACCAGGACAGGTGAAGGCAGCGCCTTCGTGTGTCTGGATTCGGCCGAAGAGAACATGGTCGTCGAGCTCGCCCTCGCCGCGGATCACGTACTGCCGGAGCGGTGGAACGGTTGGCTCAGGCCCGTGGCAACAGCCGCCGCGGTTGCAGACTTCATGGCCCGGTGGCGACGGATCGACCCCAACGGTGTTTGGGGCGAGGCGTACGAATCGGACTCCGAGTTGGTCTGCCCGCGATCCGATGACGACGGCACCCAGCCTGAGAGCTTTGCCCGCGTGGGCACAGCGGCCGGAGGAGAGGGGGACTGCTGCATGAACAGGTGACAGTTGGTAGTCATGCCGCCTGATCGGCTGGCGTGGTCATGATCGTCTCGTACTCGATGGGGGTCAACTGGCCGAGGCGGTCTTGGCGTCGACGTCGGTGGTAGGTGCGTTCGGTCCAGGTGATGATCGCGATCCGCAGGTCTTCGCGGGTGTCCCAGGTGCGGCGGTCCAGGACGTTCTTCTGCAGCAGCGCGAAGAAGGACTCCATCGCGGCGTTGTCACCGGCAGCGCCGACCCGGCCCATCGACCCGGTCAGCGTGCTGGTTCAAGGCGTGCACGAACTTGCGTGAGCGGAACTGGCTGCCGCGGTCGGAGTGCACGATGCACCCGGTGACGTCCTGCCCCTGCGCGCGTCGCCGCGCGACGGCCGAGTCCAGGGCTGCGACCGCGAGGGCTGACCTCATCCGGTCGCTGATGGAGTAGCCCACGATCCGCCCGGAGCAGGCGTCCTTGATCGCGCACAGGTACAGCTTCCCCTCACCAGTGCGGTGCTCGGTGATGTCGGTCAGCCACACCTGGTTCGGCGCGGCGGCGGTGAAGGAGTGCCGGATCACACCGTGCTCGTCCTCAACAGCGAGCAGGTCATCGTGCACCGGTGGCCCGGGCTTCTTGCCGTGGCTGCCGCGCTTCTTGCCGAAGACCGACCACCAGGAGTTGGCCGAACAGATCCGCCACGCCGTGCGCGGCGTCATCACCTCACCCGCGCCGGCGGCCTCCACAAGCAAGTACCGGTACCCGAACTCCGGATCATCACGGTGGGCATCGAACAACGCGTTGGCCCGGTAGGCCGCCTGCAGCTCACGACCGGTGACCGGACTGGCCAGCCAGGCGTAATACTTCTGACGGTGGAGCTTCAGGACCCGGCACGTGACCGTCACGGGAATCCCGTCAGCGGCCAGCTCACTCACGAGCGGGTAGAGCTTTTTCCCGGCAGATGCGCCTGAGACAGGTAGGCCGCCGCCCGGCGCAGCACCTCGTTCTCCTGCTCAAGCAGCCGTATCCGCCGATTGGCCTCCCGCAGGTCAGCAGACTCAGCCGTGGTCGTGCCCGGCTTGTCGCCATCATCGATCGCGGCCTGGCGCAACCACTTGTTCAACGTCATCGGGTGGACACCGAAGTCCTTGGCGACCTGCTCCAGCGTCACACCCGGCTCACGACCTCGGGCGACGCGCACGACATCATCACGAAACTCTCGGGGGTAGGGCTTGGGCACAGCAACATCCTTCCAGGCCACCCTGACGGGCAAGCCAGATCAGATGTCACCTGTTCGTGCAGCAGTCCCAGGCGCTGTACGACCTCACAGGCTGGTGCTGGGTCGAGCTCCCAGAAGGATGAGCTGGTCACCCGTCAGGTGCGCCGAGATACGCGGTCACGTCGAGCCCGTGGCAGTGGAGCGAGAGCAACTGTCACGGCCAGTCGCTCAGACAGCAGGCTCGAGCTGTTGTACCTCCACGGCAAGGTCGGTGAGGGTCGAGCCGTTCGCGGCCTCATCCAACCGCATCCGAGGCACCTGACAGCCGTCGAGGATCATCCAGCCTCGACGGCCACGGCTCACCTCTCCAGCGACGTCCTCGGCGGTGGCGTGGAACCAGCTCGCGCTGACCGTGACGTCGTCAGCAGCGCGCCATCGGACGAGGAACCGCTGGGTATCGCATCCGTTCATGGTGGCGGGGAAATCGGAATCATCGGCGGCGCTAGGAGAGGTCCACTGCCCGTTGAAGACACGGACCTGCTGACTCCACTGCGTGCGGATCCGCCAGTGAGGCAGCGTGGCCGGAAACTGTGGAGGCTCGTCTACGCCGACTGCGTTGAGTGGTCGCTGCCAGACACCTGGCGTGCTGGGAGCAGCTATGACGTTCGCATCGCCCGTCGCGCAGCCTCCCAGAGTCCAGGCGAGAGTGATGACGCCTGCCATTGCGCTGACGCGAATACGCGCGCGTCCGCACCAACCACCTACGAGCGCGATGATCCCTACCTCGTCCCGATTGAGAACCCTCCTGCCGCCAGAGCTCAGCCTGAGACCTGAGCTCGCAGCACGTCGAAGCGGCGGATGGCTTGCCGGAACCCGGCCAGTCCGAAATTCAGGAGCCTCAAACCTGCGGCCAGTCCCGTCCACATGAGGAGTATGGGGGCTTGGCCCAGTGACGATCGTTTGCGGGTCGAGGCACGCCGCGTGAAGGTGAGGACTCAGTGGCCGACTCGAAATGTAGAGACTCGCCGGCTCAGTGACGGGGTGCCGCTCGTAGTGAGCAGCGGGCGGTGCTGTCGAGGACGGTTTCGGGCGGTCGAATGTCTCGCGGCTCGACACCTGATGGAAAGAACGAGCCGCGAGACATCGCGATCAGGACGGTGCCTTGGCTACCAGGACATCTCGTGGCATGCGTCTGCGTCGGCCTCGATCTGCAGCGTGGCGTGCTCGATCGAGAACTGGTCGCGTAGGAGGACGCGTGCTTGCTGCAGGACCATGTCGGAGTCGGCGCTGGGGGCGGAGACCAGGTGGGCGGTCGCGACGTTCATCCCGGACGTGAGTGTCCATAGATGGAGGTCGTGGACGTCGGCGACGCCCGGCACGGCCCGCATCTGAGAGTCGACATCTTCTGGATCGATCCCTGCGGGGGCATGCTGGCCAAGGACTGCCAGGACCTCGCGTCCCAGCATCACGGCTCGGATGGCGACGAACACTGCGATGGCCAGGGCGATGCCGGTGTCCCACCAGGCGTCCCCGGTCCAGGCAACTAGGACACCTGCCACGATGACGCCGACCGAACCGATGGTGTCGGCTACGACTTCCAGGTAGGCGCCCTTGACGTTCAGGCTCTCGGAGGCCCCACCGCGTAGGAGAAGCAAGGCGATCAGGTTCACCAGCAGGCCGATCGCACCGACGATCATCATGGGACCGGTCTCGACCTCGACCCGGTCGCCCACTCGTCCCAGCGCTTCGGTGGCGACGTACACCGCGGCGCCGAGCATGAGCAGCACGGTCAGGCCCGAGGCGAACACCTCGGCGCGGTAGGAGCCGAACGTGCGTCGCCCGGTGGTGTCGGGGCGGCCCGCGATTCGCGTCGCTGTCAAGGCGGCGCCAAGAGCAACCACGTCGGCGGCCATGTGGCCAGCATCCGAGAGCAGGGCCAAGGACCCCGACCAGAGGCCAAACGCCAGCTCGACGACGAAGTAGCCGGCAACCAGGGTGAATGCGACAGCCAGGCGCCACCGATGCCGCCCACCGGCGTGGGCGCCGTGGGCGTGTCCGGCGCCCATTACCGGCCGTCCCCGGTAAGACCCCGGTTCCCGCGCGCAGCAGGGCTCGCGGTCGAGCAGCGCATCACGGCATCGTCGGTCAGCGCAAGCAGCTCCTCGGCGACGGCCAGCACCTTGGCTACGGCGTCGGGGTGGCGTACGGCGAACATCGAGGCGCGTCCCACGGGGCGGGAGGTCACCAGGCCGCAGTCGCGTAGGCATGCCAGGTGCTTGGACACCGTTGACTGTGCCAGGCCCAGGTGCTCGGTGAGTTCCGCGACCTTGTGCTCCCCGAGCAGCAGGTGCTGCAGGATCGCCACCCGGGAAGGGTCGCTCATGCCGCGGAACAAGCAGGCTGCCGCGGTGGCGGCTAGTGCTTCGTCCAGGGGCCCGCCAGTATCACCGTTGATAGTTGTTATCGCCATATGGCGATACTAGGTGGAGATCGGTGGGAATGGAACCGCGGGTCGTGCGCTGGCGGTCGTGGGTGCTTCGAGGTGCCGCTCCTCAGGGTCTAGAGGATGGTGGTGAATCCGGAGATCAGGCGGGCTTGGATGGTGGTGGTGACGGTGTCCCAGGCGCCCGTGACCAGCAGCAGGCCGGTGATGAGTAGGAGGGTGCCGCCGAGTGCCTGGACCGCGCGGTGGTGCTGGCGGAGCCACTTCGACAGGCCGCTCAGTCGTGAGTAGCCCACGGCTAGGCCCAGGAAGGGCAGGCCGAGTCCGAGGCAGTACGCGGTGGCCAGGATGACTCCGCGGGTGACGGCGGACTGGTCGCCGGTGGCGGTGGCCAGGGTCAGGACGGTGCCCAGGGTGGGGCCCATGCACGGTGACCAGCCGATCCCGAAGACGGCGCCGAGCAGGGGTGCGCCGGCCAGGCCGGCTGCCGGTCGCCAGCGGGGTTGCCAGGCTCGTTGCGGTCCTTGACCGAGGAAGGCCAGTGCCATGGCGATGACCAGGATCCCGCCAACGCGCATCAGCCACACGCGGTGCTCGATCAGCACGGCGCCGATGCTGCTGAATGCGGCTGCGCCGCCGATGAAGATGGTGCTGAACCCGGCCACGAACAGTGCGGCGCCGGCGAGCAGCCGGCCGCGCGCTTGCCCGGCGGGGTCCCCGCTGCCGGTGACGTAGCCGAGGAACCCGGGTACGAGCGGCAGAACGCATGGTGAGGCGAATGAGATCAGCCCGGCCGCGACGGCCACCAGCGCGGCTACGGGTAGGGCGCCGGAGGTGATGACTTGGCCGGTATCGGCAGCGGCGGTGGCGATCGGCGTCATGAGCTCTGCGCCGGTTCGGCCAGCACGTCGGTGACCAGTCCGGTCAGCGTTGAGGCGGTCAGTGGGCCGAGGACTCGTGCGGCCTCGCGGCCCTGACGGTCCAGCACCAGCGTCGTCGGCACCGTGGCCGCGCGGCCACGTAGTGCGAGGAGGTTGCGGCCGCCGTCGTCGCTTAACGAGGGGTAGGTGATGTTGCGGGAGCTCAGGAATGCGGCCGCGTTGCCTGTGCTCTCTCGGGTGTTGAGGCCCATGAACTGAACTGGCTTGTCCCGCAGACGCTGCCAGGCGGCCTCCAGGTCCGGGGCCTCCTTCACGCATGGTGCGCACCAGGATCCCCACACATTCAGCACGACCACCTTGCCTCGCTCGGTGGACAGCTTCCAGGGGGATCCGGTCAGGGTCGTTCCGGTCACCTGCAAGGGTGATCGCCGCCGCTCTGGTGCGGTCACCTCGATGCTCCCGTCGCCGGACACGTAGCCCTTGCCGTCTCCGGATCTGGCCTGGTCCCGGATGGATCCGTTCTGGGAGTCGCCGCATCCGGCGGCTGCGGTCAGGACGAGGGCTGCGGCGAGCAGGACCAGTCTCCGGCGGGGGCCTCGGTTGCGGTGCTGCGCGGCGCTCTTGGGGGCCGGGGTTTCGCTCGTCAGGTGGGTAGCCATGGGCCTCTTTCAGCCGGTTCGATGGCGGCGCAGGATGGCTCGTCCTGGCCTAGCCGTTGGTGGGTGCTGGGGTGTCAGAGGCCGAATGCGCCGCCCTCGATCAGGATGATGAGGCCGAGGATGATGAGGACGGCGGGGAACAGGATGTGCTCCCACCGTTCCAGCACCTCGGCGATCGGTTTGCGCGTGGCCATGTACCTGGCGGTCACGACCAAAACTGCGACCAGGGCGAGGAAGACGACGCAGTAGGCCATGAGGGAGCCGCTGCCTACCGCGAGGAACACCGGCACGTAGACGCCGATGTTGTCTCCGCCGTTGGCGAAGGTGACCGCGGCCACCATGTAGGCGCTGATCGGACGGTCGTCAGCGTCGTCAGCGTCGTTGTCGCCGTTGCGCCACACCCGCCATGCGGCATAGCAGCCCAGCAGGAACGGGATCAGCCCGAAGTAGGGGATGGCACCGTCGGGCAGGAAGAGGTCCGCGCCGAGGGCCACCGCGACCGATGCCAGGAGGATGCCGCCGAATCCGAGGTACTGCCCGATGAGGATGCGGCTGGTGGTGCCTCTTCGCCCAGCTCCCCGCGCGAAGAACAACGACAGCACGATGATGTCGTCGATGTTGGTGACCAGGAACAGGCCGGCGGCCTGCAGCGCCGAAGCGATCATCGCGGTGCTGTCATGGCCGGTCGACGACCGCCGGGCTGGAGGATCCAGTCCCGGCTTCCGGGGTGCCGCTTGCACGGTCGGGGCGGGTCTGCCGCAGGGCGAGCACGATGAATCCGGTCACCAGGAAGGCATCCGCGAGGTTGAAGGTGGGCCACCATCCGGTGTGCAAGTAGTCGGTGACGACCCCGTCGCGGGCGCGATCGATGACATTGGCTGCTGCGCCACCGATCACAGCGCCACCGGCAAGCCGTTCGACCCGACTTGCCCGCGGTGCTTGGCGCCACCCGTAGACCGCGATCCCGGCTCCTACCGCGGCGGTGAGTACGAGGACCAGGGCGCTCGGCAACGTGTCGCCCATGCCGAACGCCACACCGGCGTTGTACGCCAGTCGCAGCTGGAGCAGTCCGAGGTCCACCGAAGAGGCAGCCAGGCCGGTCTCGGAGGCCGCCTTGGCGAGCAGGTCGGTTGCGGCGAAGGTCGTCGCCGCGAGCAGGACCGTGATGCGACCCGATTCACTCCCGCGGCTCATCGTGCCGGCGCTTCCGTCGGCATCGCCGCGCCCGCGGCCTGCGGGAGCGCCGCGGTGGGGGGTAGGTGGCGGGCCCGGCCGGCGCGGATGCCGTTGCCGATGACGACCACCTCGGCGAGCTCGTGGACCAGGACGACCGCTGCCAGACCGAGCACACCGAACAGGGCGAGCGGGATCAGCACGGCAATGAGCGCCAGGGACAGGCCGACGTTCTGGAGCATGATGGTGCGGGATCGTCGGGCGTGGCTCAAGGTCTGCGGCAGGTGGCGCAGGTCTTCACCCATCAAAGCCACGTCCGCGGTCTCGATCGCGACATCGGTGCCCATCGCACCCATCGCGATGCCCAGGTCGGCTGTGGCCAGGGCCGGTGCGTCGTTGACGCCGTCGCCCACCATCGCGGTCGGCGCCAGCTGGCGCATCCGGGTGACGATGCTCGCCTTGTCCTCGGGGAGCAGCTGGGCGTGGACCTGCGCGATGCCGGCCTGCTCGGCCAGCGCGTGCGCGGTGGCCTGGTTGTCGCCGGTCAGCATGGCCACGGTGTACCCGTCGGCGTGCAGCTGGCCGATGACCGCTGGCGCCTCACGGCGCAGCTCGTCGCGTACGGCGACCGCGCCGATCACCACGCCGTCGTGCTCCACCAGTACCGCGGTCGCGCCGCGGGCCTGCATCGCGGCCACGCGATCAGTCAGGCTTTCGGGGTCGACCCACCCGGGTCGGCCCAACCGTGCTGGGCGGCCCGCCACGGTCCCGGTCAGGCCCGCACCGGTAACGGCTTCGACCTGCTGGGCATCAGGATGATCGGGGCTGGCGGCCAGGATCGCTCGTGCCAACGGGTGCTCGCTGCGCGCTTCCAGTGCTGCGGCGATCGCCAGCACCTGAGCCTGGTCCTGGCCAGCGGCGGTGGCCACTTCGACCACGGTCGGGTCGTTCCGGGTCAGGGTGCCGGTCTTGTCCAGGGCGATGGCGCGGATCCGTCCCATCGCCTCGAGCGCGGCGCCACCCTTGACCAGGGCGCCCATCCGGCTGGCGGCGCCGATCGCTGCCACCACGGTGACCGGCACCGAGATCGCCAAAGCGCATGGTGAGGCCGCAACCAGCACCACCAGGGCGCGTTCGATCCAGGTGCGCGGGTCGCCGGCGAAGGAGCCGATGATCGCGACCGCAGCCGCCAGGACCATGATCCCCGGCACCAACGGTTTGGCGATCCGGTCCGCGAGCCGCTGGGCCTCGCCCTGACGGGACTGCTCGGCCTCGACGATCCTCACGATCCGCGCGAGTGAGTTGTTCTCGGCCAGCGAGGTGACCTGCACCTCCAGCGCGCCGGTGCCGTTGATCGACCCGGCGTACACCGGCTGATCCGGGCCGGTCTCCACCGGCACCGATTCTCCGGTCAGCGCCGAGGTGTCCATGCTGGAGCGGCCCGAACGGACCATCCCGTCGGTGGCGACCCGTTCGCCTGGTCGTACGAGCAGTACGTCACCCAGAACGAGCCGCTCCGGGAGGACGCTGACCTGGGCGCCCTCGCGCAGCACCGTCGCTTCCGTCGGCACCAGATTCAGCAGCGCCCGTAACCCGTGCCGGGTCCGCGCGACCGCGAACTCCTCCAAGCCCTCGCTGATCGAGAACAAGAACGCCAGCATGGCCGCCTCGGCGACCTCGCCCAGCAGCACTGCGCCGACGGCGGCGATCAGCATCAGCGTGCCGACACCGATCTTCCCCTGGGCCAGGCGGCGCACCGTGCCCGGCGCGAAGGTCCACCCGCCGAGTAGTAGCGCAATCCAGTTCAGCGCGGATGTCACCGATCCGGTGGCCCCGCCCAGATCGGCGAACCATGCCGCCAGCAGGAACACGCCGGACAGGACCGCCAACCGCAGCTCGTCCACCTGCCACAGTCGGGCCGGAGCCTGGCCGTCTTCGACCTCGCGGGGCTCGTCGCTGCCGCACCCGCACGCCTCACTCATCGTCGGCGTCCCCTGCCGCGATGAGAGCCGCACTGCCGAACCTCGGGCACAGCGCCACCGCGTCTCCGGTCAGAGCCAGCAGCTGCTCCGCCGTGCTCAGCAGCTCCATCAGCTCCGGATGCGCGATCGAGTAGAACATCTGCCGACCCTCCGGTCGGCCGACCACCAGGCCGCAGTCCCGCAAACACGCCAGATGGCCGGAGACGGTCGCCTGTGCCATGCCCAACGTGCGCGTCAGATCCACAACCCGCTGCTCACCCGCGCTCAGCTCCCACACGATCGCCAACCGTGTCCGGTCGGCCAACCCATGGAACAGCGCCGCGCCGCGCAGTAGCCCCACACCGGGTTCTACCGTTATCATCGTCATAGCCCGATGATAACGGTAAGGCCGTCCGGGGCGCCGGGGGTTCGTCAGGGAACGTGACACCGATGAGTCGGGCCCGGTGACCGAGCCGATGGATCTTGGGGCATTCGTCAGAGGAGGGTCGACCAGTAGTCCCAGAACCTGATCGCGATCAGCGTTGCAACCAGCAGAGCCCACCCGATGGCGATGGTCGGTGCGTACTGCGCGACCGGGAGTGGCAGCCGTAGCTCGCGCCGAAGTCGCACAGCCGTGGCAAGAAAGGCTGCGACAGTGACGACCCAGACGAGCATGCAGTACGGGCACAGCGCGCCGATCCGGTAAAGGCTTTGGAAGATCAGCCAGTGCACGAGCGCCACACCGGCCGTCGTGCCACCGAGCAGACCCCACCAGTACCACCGCTGCAGACGCGCCCCGGCGAGAACAGCCACGGCTGTTGTGGTGACAACCGCGAACCCGACCACACCGAGCACCGGGTTGGGGAAGCCAAGGAGCTCGGCCTGCCAGGTCTTCATGATCGACCCACAGCTGAGGACCGGGTTGATGCTGCACGACGGCGCGTATGACGGATCCTTCAGCAGCGCGATCTTCTCCACCAGCAGCACTACGGAGGCGGACGAACCGATCAGGCCGCAGACGAGCAGCGTCCATATGCCGGCGCGACGGCCCGCGTCGGCGCCCTGGGTCTCGGGGTACGCGCTCGTCGTGGCAGCGTCAGCGCTTGACGGCGTCATCGACCGATGCACGGAAGTCTTCGAGCGAGCTGGGCTGCAAGAGCTTGCCGTTGAGGAAGAACGTCGGTGTGCCCTCGACTCCGAGCTCGAGCCCGTCTTGCCGGTCGCGCTCGACGCGTTGTTTGGTCTTCGGGTCGGCCACGGCCTTGTCGTAGGCGGTCATGTTGAGACCGAGCTGCTCTGCGAACGTGCGGAACAGCGGCGCCTTGGACTCCTGCTTCTCGCCCCACTGGGCCTGCGTCTCGTACATCTTCTGGTACATCGGCTCGAGCTTGCGCTGCTGGGAGGCCGCCTCGACCGCGACGGCGGCATTCATCGCGTTCTTGTGTGCGGGGATGGGGAAGTACCGCATCACGAACGTGACCTTGCCGGCGTAATCCTTGCGCAGCTGCTCGACGAAGGGGTACGCCGCGCGGCAGGACTCGCACTCGAAGTCCAGGAACTCCACGAGGGTCACCTTGCCGTCGGCGGCTGGTGCTCCGAGGCGATGACTGTCGTCACGAACCATGCGCGAGGAGGAGGCGCTGGCCGGTTCGTCGGCATCGGCGCCGTTCTCGCGCGAAGCGAGGAGGATGGCGCCGAGCACGATGATGAAGACCGCAACAAGAGCAGCCGAGATGGTCGAGTTGCGGCGGGTCACGGGTGCTCCTCGTGGCTCGGAAACGTCGGTCACTCAACTCTGCTCATCCGGGATGAGTTCCACCGCTCGCAGGTGCCTCCAGGCGCCTACGGGAGCGAGTGCGTCAGGTGACCACTGAACTACGCACTGTAGTAGTACAGTGCGGGTCGTGACAGGCCCACCCGCATGATCACCCAGCTGCTCACCCGCGAGACCAACACCGCGCTGTCGGACGCCTCGACCAACAGCCTCTACGCCTCGGCGGTCGTGCTGACCCTGGCGATGCTGGCGTTCGGGCTCGACCTCGCGCAGTCGCCGGCGCGCGCCGCCCGCGAGGCGGCCCGTCGTACGCCGGCCGCGCAGGAGTCCGCCGAGGCCGGCGGCTCGACCGCGGTGCTCACCCGCACCGACGACGACGCCCCGGTCGAGCCCGAGAAGCGCCAGTGGGCCGGCATCGGCATGTCGCTGTCCTGGCTGGGTGCGCTGCTGCTGATCGCGTGCATCGTCCTGCGCGCAGACGCGGTCCATCGTCCGCCGTTGGGCAACATGTACGAGTTCGCCGTCGTCGGTGGCGCGTTCACCATGGCGGCGTTCCTGGTCTGGAGCCCGCGCCGCGACGTGCGCTGGCTCGGCATCTTCGCGGTCGGCCCCGTGCTGCTGGTCGAGATGCTCGCGGCGCTGGTGTTCTACACCGACGCCACGCAGCTGATGCCGTCGCTGAAGAGCTACTGGCTGTCGATCCACGTCACGGTCGCGACGCTGTCGATCGCGCTGTTCACCATCGGTTTCAGTCTCACGACCCTGCACCTGATCCAGGAGCGGGTCGAGGCCGGTGAGACCGACCGGTTCGCGTTCATGAAGGCGCTGCCGGACTCGGTTCGGCTGGAGCGGCTGAGCTACGCGGTGCACATCATCGCGTTCCCGCTGTGGACGTTCACCCTCATCGCTGGCGCCATCTGGGCGCAGGAGGCGTGGGGGAGGTACTGGGGGTGGGACCCCAAGGAGGTGTGGACCTTCGTGATCTGGGTGGTCTACGCCGCCTACCTGCACGCGCGGGTCACCGCCGGCTGGAGCAGTCGCCGGGTGGCGTATGTGGTGATTGGCGGCTTCGCCTGCATCATCGTCAACTACTGCGTGGTCAACATGTTCTTGGTGGGGCAGCACTCCTACTCGGGGATGTGACCAGATCGGGGTTCAGTCGGCTGCGCGCTGAGCGCTGGCGATGATCTGCTGGACTGAAGCCCACAGGTGGTCCTCCAGGGAGAACGGCTGGGCGGCCAGGGTCCATCGAAGCACCAGGCCATCGACGACCGCGGCGAGCGTGGCAGCCGTCGCGGCCGTCGCATCGTGGTAGCCCGGCTCGCGGCTGATGAGGGCTCGTAGCTGGCTGAGATAGCGGTCGTGGTGATCGCTGAAGCACTGCTTGATCTCAGGGATAGTGTTCGACAGAGCAAGCAGCTCCAGGGTCAAGGACGCTCGTTCGGGCTGGGCCTCGATAGCGCGTGCGTACTCGCGCACAAGCGGTTCCAGCATCTGCTCCGAGGAGCCCGGCCGGTCCAGCTGCGCGCTCATCGCGGCCTCCTCGGCAGCCAGCTCACGATGGACCAGCGCGACCGCGAGCTGCTCCTTGCTGCTGAAATGCCAGTACAGGCTGCCCTTGCTCAGGCCCGTCTCGCCGACGATGTCGTC
Source organism: Luteipulveratus halotolerans (assembly GCF_001247745.1). Lineage (NCBI taxonomy): Bacteria > Bacillati > Actinomycetota > Actinomycetes > Micrococcales > Dermacoccaceae > Luteipulveratus > Luteipulveratus halotolerans. The sequence continues at coordinate 83,681 of NZ_LAIR01000003.1, read as the reverse complement.
CATGCGGGCGCCGTGGTAACCCCTCCTGGCGAACACCGCCGCCGCCGCGTCCAGGATCTGCCTCTTCCGCCCTGCGCTGCGTTCGTCTGTGCCCATCTCGCTCCGCCCGATCGTTGCTATCTGCGACGCCCACCCTAGAACTCGACTGACTAGTCGGTCTATGTCTACTCTAGACTGACCAGTCAGTCTAGAAAGGTTGTAGCAGATGTCGCCGAACATCAGGCAGTCCGGGTCGTTGCTGTTCAGGCTGGGCCGATGGTGTGCGTCGCACACCCGGGTCGTGGTGGCGTGCTGGCTGCTGGTCCTGGTCGCCGCAGGAGCCCTGGTGCCCAAGTTCAGCGACAGCCTGACCGGCTCGTCGCTGAACGTGAGCGGCTCGCAGTCCGCACGGGCAGAGCAGCTGCTCCAGGAAGAGTTCAGCGGAGGCATCACCGAGGACGCGGCGGTCGTGATCGACTCGATGTCTCGCCCCGTGACTGACAGCCAGGTGAAGCGGGTTGTCGCTGCGGCGTCCAGCCTGCTGCGCGAGCACCCGGGCGTCGTCCGGGTGCAAGACCCCTACACCGCGCCGGACGGCACCCAGATCTCACGCGATGGGCGGACTGCACTTGTGCTGGTGGGTCTGTCTGGTGAGGAACGCTCCCGACAGAACATGGTCCCCAAGCTCCAGGCGGTGCTCGACAACGTCGCCACCGATGAGGTGACCGTGCACCTCACTGGCTCGAGCGCGCTGAACGCCGCAGTCGTTGAGCAGGAAGACAAGGACCTGGCACGGGCGGAGTCGATCGGCCTACCCGTTGCCCTCCTCGTGCTGCTGCTCGCCTTCGGCACGTTGGTCGCCGCCGGCCTCCCACTGCTGTTGGGAGTCGCCGCGCTGGTGACGGCGTTCGGCGCGCTAGGAGCACTCAGCTACCTGACCAGCTTCGACGTGTTCGTCCAAGCGGTCGTCACCATGCTCGGCCTGGCCCTCGGGATTGACTACTGCCTGTTCGTAGTCACCCGGTTCCGAGAAGAGCTCCGCTCATCCCGGGGCGCCGATATGCGCGAGGTAGTCGGAGCGACGATGGCAACCGCCGGCAAGGCGGTGCTGTTCTCAGGAACGACGGTCCTGATCTCCGTGGCCGGCTTGCTGCTGGTCCGTGCGCCGGTGTTCCGCTCCATGGCGCTCGGCGTCATGGTCGCGGTCGCGGTCATGCTGGTTCTCGCCCTCACTCTCCTGCCGGCTGTGCTGGCCATGTGCGGAACTCGTATCAACCGGCTGGCCGTACCCGGCATGAAGAAGGCCGCGGGTCCGACGCCAGGGCAGGAGTCGCGGTGGGAACGATGGACGCATGTGGTGATGCGTCACCCGCTGGCGATCGGCGCAACCGCCCTGGCCGCGCTGCTGCTTGCCGCCTCGCCGGCGCTGGGGCTGCGCCTCGGCTTCGACGTCGGTGCGGACGCCGTCGCAGACGCACCCGCAGGCGCCGGGTACGCGACCGTGGCGCAGAAGTTCGCGCCCGGTGCGGCGACCCCGATCCAAGCGGTTCTGCAAGCCGACCGGCCGATCAACAGCGAGAGCCTGGCCGCTCTCGACAGGCTGGCCGCCAGGGTCAAGGCCCACCCCCAGGTCGCCGGCGTCGAGTCGGTCACCGAACTGCTCCGGGCACGCTACGGAGCCATCGACAGCCCAAGTCTTCAGCGACTGCAGCAGGACGCTGGGCCGACACTGAACAGGCTCCTGGCCGTCGACGGCGCCTCCACGACGCTCACGATCTACTCCAAGTACGGCCCTGACAACGAGCGCAGTATTGAACTGGTCCGATGGCTCCGCTCCCAGGCCGCGCCTCCTGGAACATCCATCCACGTCGGTGGTCTGACAGCGCAGACCATCGATGTCGCCGACGAGATCGACCGCGCCACACCGTGGGTACTCGCCGCTATCCTCGGCGCCTCATTCGTCCTGCTGCTGCTCGCGTTCCGAAGCCTCGTACTGGCCGCGACCGCCATCGCGATGAACCTTCTGTCCGTCGGGGCAGCATTCGGCCTGCTGACCTGGGTATTCCAGCAGGGCGCAGGCGAGTCACTGCTCGACTTCTCCAGCAAGGGGTTCATCCAGGCTTACCTGCCACTGCTGACCTTCGTCGTCCTGTTCGGCCTGTCGATGGACTACGAGGTCTTCCTCATCTCCCGCATGAAGGAAGAATGGGATCGCCACCGGAACAACGAAAGAGCAATCACCGCCGGGGTGACCCACACGGCCAAGGTCATCACCGCTGCCGCCGCCATCATGGTCGTCGTCTTCGCCGCGTTCATGATCACGCGAGTCGTCGAGGTCAAGCAGATGGGATTCGCCCTAGCCGTTGCCGTCCTCATCGACGCCACCCTCATCAGGGTGGTGCTCGTCCCCGCGCTGATGAAGGTCCTGGGCTCTGCCAACTGGTGGCTGCCTCGCGGGATCGACCGCTACCTGCCCAAGGTCGACCTCGCCGAGATGGGTCCAGTTCCAGATGGCGCGCGAACAGAGGCCGGACGAGTCCGACCGGCCTCTGCGGACATCGAACCGCCTCGCTGATTTGCGAGATGACGCACAGACGCGGGTCGGCGTGCTGGACGCGACGCGAAGCAGGGCTCGACGGATACTGGAGACATGAAGTGCGTACTGGCCGTGGTGCCTGGCTGTCCGCATGTTGGCCTTGCCGAGAAGCGATTCCGATCAGCACTTGAGCACGCAGTGGCGGCGGCGGTAGACGTCGAGGTCATCGTCATCGGTGATGACGCGGCAGCCGCCGAGCGCGGATTTGTCGGATCGCCAACCTTCTTCATCGACGGTCGGGATCTGTTTCCCGCGCCCGGCGCAGTGTCCGCCGTCGCGTGCCGGATGTACCGCCTTGCCGATGGTCGAGCTGCAGGGGTCCCGGACGAGCTCGAGCTCCTCGATGCGGTCCGCGCCGCTACGACGCGCTGATCGTCGTAAGCGCGCGCATCGGCACCTGCATGGTCATGCGAATCGATCCTCGATGCGACCCGACCCGACGAGGGCCTCGGCAGTCTTCGCAGTGGCCCCTCGTCGGAAGTTCAGGGTCGAGTCGGCCATCGCGTCGGTCTGCCCCGACATCGATCAGGTCCGGTGGCTCGTCAAGTGCACCCGGCCGGCCCGCGAACCCCTGATTTGCCCGGCGATCCATAACTTCATGTTTCGGCGGGTTTCCGGCCACTAGAAGGCTGGCTCGGTGTCGATCGTTTTCGAGCCAACCCGCGCGCCAGCGTCAGGCGCTGTCAGCACGGCTCAGTAACCTTGACTCAATAAGTCGTGCCGGCGAGGCGGCTCACTATCCGTCATTTCGAGTCAGCCGGTCGATTCCCGAAGTGGAGAACCCCATGAGCGCACCAGAGAGCGGCCGACTCGACGAGGCCCGTCAGATCCTTCTCGGCGCCGGTGTCGCCGAGGACGACATTGAGCTGGTCGTGCGCAGCCGCGTTGCTGGCGCGCGCGAGGCGGCGCAGCAGAACGCGGATCGGCTCAGAGATGCTGTAAGGCTCCTCGGCAACGTCGGGCCCGCCAGCGGCGCAGAGGTGGGCGAAGGCGATCGAGCCGGGCGAGGGCCGCGGATCACGCAGACCGACCTCGATGGCGCAGCCCGGGTGCTCGCCACGGCGACGGCCGAGCAGCTGGCCGCAGTAGTCGAGCCGGACGTCGACGCGATCCGTTCAAGCGCCATCTCTGGGCTGGCGCGGTGCGTCAGGACGGGCGATCAGGAAGGGCTCAACGACCGGATGCGGTTCGCGAAGCAGTGGGAGGCAGAGGGCCGCCCGGGGGAGAGGAGCACGTCATGACGTCGTACGGGTACGCGCGAGTCTCGACGATCGCGCAGGATGCACAGGCTCAGGTCGACGCGCTGCTTGCCGCCGGCGTCGACGAGGCGCGCGTCGTCGTCGAGCACGCCTCGGGTACTAGGTCGGACCGGCCGCTGCTCGTGCAGCTGCTCGACGGCCTGGAGGTCGGCGACACCCTCACGGTGTGACGGCTCGACCGACTCGGTCGCTCGACGACGCATCTGGTCGAGACGGTGCGCGGCCTCGGCGATCGGGGAGTGGAGTTCTGTTCGTTGTCCGAGCACATCGACACCACGACCTCGACCGGCAAGCTGCTGCTCGGCTTGTTCGCGCTGTTGGCCGAGTTCGAGCGAGACCTGATCGCCGAGCGCACCGCGGCCGGCCTCGCAGCCGCACGATCGGGCGGCAAGATGCTCGGCCGGCGGTCGAAGGTTCACCCCGCGCAGGTCGAGCACATCCACGACCTACTCCGCCAGGGCAAGTCTCACCGCGACGTCGCCGACCTCACCGGGCTGTCACGCTCTATCGTCGGCCGCGTCGCACGTAACGAGATTCCGTCGCTGGCTGCGTTCCAGCCGGCGACCGTGGGGGAGGGGAGCATGTCCGAGAAGATCACCGACGCCGAGCAGGCTCGACGTCGCCGCGAGGTCGACGAGGTGCGCCACAGCAGCGCGATGGAAGGCAACGACCGCGACGCCCAGACGCACGCCGACCAGGAGGCCTACGTGCGTGGCGACCTCACGCTCGATGAGCTGATCGAGCGGGCCTGAGCCGGCCAACCGAGGCGTGGCCTAGACGGTATGTAGTGACCCGGTCGCTGTGACGGGGTTGCGGGCCGGGGCCTCGCTCACGAGATTCGTGGGTTACCGAGCAGGGGCCGCCTGCTCGGCCTATCCGACATTCGTGGGAGGCCCCGGTGTTCACCGAGCGTACGAGCGTAGGGCTCGACGTGCACGCACGATCGGTCGTCGCAGCAGCGATCGACGGCGTCACGGGCGAGCTCTTCCAGACCAGACTGACCCCGTCGCATGATCACATCCGTTCCTGGCTTGGCGACCTGCCAGGCCCAGTGGCGGTGGCCTACGAGGCGGGCCCGACTGGATTCGGCCTGTCCCGGTCGCTGGCCGCAGCGGGGATCAGGTGCGAGGTCGTCGCGCCGAGCAAGCTCCAGCGTCCCAGCGGTGACCGCGTCAAGACCGACGCGAAGGACGCGGTGCACCTGGCAAGGTTGCTGCGGCTGGACGAGTACACCTCGGTGTCGGTCCCGAGCCTCGACCAAGAGCACGCCCGTGACCTGGTCCGCGCCCGCGAAGATGCCCGTGGCGACCTGATGCGTGCCCGGCACCGGCTGTCCAAGCTTCTGCTGCGCCAGGGCATCGTCTATTCCGGTGGACAGGCTTGGACCGAGGTCCACGACGTGTGGCTGCGTCGCCAGCGGTTCGATTCGCCGGCGCTGCAGATGACCTACGAGTCCGACTACGACGCGGTCCTGACGGTGAAGGCGCGCCGTGACCGGCTCGACGAGGTGATCGCGGTGATGGCGGCGAACAGCGAGTTCACCCCGATCGTGCGGCGGCTGGGCTGCCTGCGTGGTGTCAGCAACCTGACCGCACTCGCGCTCGCAGTCGAGCTCGGCGACTGGCACCGGTTCACGGGCAACACCATCGGTGCGTTCGTTGGCCTGGTCCCATCCGAGTACTCCTCCGGGCAGTCACGAGTGCAGGGCTCGATCACCAAGACCGGCAACACCCACGTCCGTCGGTTGCTCGTCGAGGCGGCCTGGCACCACCGAGCCCGCTACGTCGTCGGCAAGACCATGCGCGAGCGATGGGAGCTCGCGTCGCCCGCTGCTCGCGCCCGCGGCGATGCCGGCAACCGTCGGCTGCATGCGCGTTGGAACACCTTCCGTGAGCGCCGCAAGCGGCACGTGGTCGCCAACGTCGCGATCGCCCGCGAGCTGGCCGGCTGGTGCTGGTCCCTGGCCGTGCTCGAGGAGTAGTCCCACTCACAAGCCGCTTCGTCGACCAGCGCGGTGGAAGCAGCGCGTGGAGCGACCCGCGAAACAGCTATGAGCAGCTCAGCCCCGGCTGTGCGACGCCCGACCCTAGACACGCGGTCCGCTCCTGCCGAACACCCCGTCCTGCGGTAACCAACCCGCGCATATCAGTCTGACCGCGCGTCGCTAACGACACGCTCACCGCCGGCCAGATCGACGAAGCAGAGGCGCCCGCCCCACCAACGGGGACGGGCGCCTCACCCTGCCCCTTGACAGGAAGCCGCTACATATCAGCTGTAACTGAGCATGAGGTTGGTGACGCCGGCTGGGAGTCGTGAGGCCGGCGGCTGATCGCCCGCGGCGGTGTGGGGGCGATGGTAGTTGTAGTGGACCTGCCACACCTGGAGGCGGTCACGGCGCTGCTGCTCGGACTCGTACGCGGCGGCGTAGAGGACCTCCACGGTGTAGGTCTGCTGGTAGCGCTCGACCTTGCCGTTGTGCTTGGGCGTGAACGCCTTGATCCGCTGATGCGTGGCCGCGAAGGAGTGCACGGCCCGGGTGAACGCACTGGCGCGGTAGCAGGACCCGTTGTCAGTCACGATCCGGGTGAAGCGGGTGATGCCGTGCGCGGCGAAGAACACCCGGGCACGGAACAAGAACCCGATCGCGGTGACGGCCTTCTCGTCGTCGTGGGCTTCGGTGTAGGCCAGCCGGGAGAACCCGTCGAGGGCGGAGTGCAGGTAGGTGTACCCGGTGCGGGCGCCACGGGTCTTGGCCCGGTCGGCGGCCTTGGCCTGGGCCGACCCGCGACCGTGCACCCGCCACCCGCCGCCGTCGGGGATGCGCCCGACCTTCTTCACGTCCAGGTGGGTCATGTGCCCGGGGTACCGGGCAGTGATCTTTCCCGGCGCCCGCAACGGTTCCCCGTCAACGTCCAGGTGCCGCAGCCGGTTCAGTCCGTGCCGGACCAGGATCCGGCTGATCGTGCACACCGCGATCCTGACGCCCTGGGCGCTCAGCTCCAGATGGATCCGCCGCGCGGACCACTTGCGTTTGCGCAACGCGATGACCTGTTCCACCACCTGCGGCGGTGTGGCGGTCGGGGAACGGCGGGGCCGGCTGGTCCGGTCGTGCAACCCTTCGTCGCCGTGCTCACGCCAGCGGGCAAACCACTTCGACAAGCACTGCCGCGAGACCGCGGCCTCCGCTGCGACGTGCGCGATCGGGCGGTGCTGGCACCGGCGCACCAGGCGACGACGTCCTTCGAACGACAGGGCGGCTTTACTGTGGGGCATAGGGCAGGTTCCTTCGGCTGACTCGACGTGATGAACGGCTTGACACCTTCATCCTGTCGCCGCAGGGACCTGCCCGCCCTTAGCTACCCGGCCGTGTCACCAACCTCATGCGCCGCAACACCTAGCGGTGGCGCGAAAGCCCCGCCACAAGGGGAGGTTGGCGGGGCCGCGCCCGGCCCGGGCTGGGAAGGCGATTCGGGCCGGTGAGGCGTCGTGCAGGACAGGGGGAACTGCGCGACGTTACCCACAGTAGATGTCCGTCCCGACATACGGGGCGGAGCGTTCTGGTCATCTCCAGGTCGAGGTCACCGCTCGTGCTACCAAGCTCCGGCACTGTGCCACTCGGTCCCCAATTGGCCTCTGATGACGTCCTCGACGAGAGCGGTTGACGAGTCAAGCGAGAACGGCACTGCGAACCGGCGGCGGAAGGCTCGCACGACCGGGATCAGGTCAAGTCCCTTGTAGTGGTGTAGCGCTGCGTTCTCCTTGCTGAGGGTTTAGGCGGTCAGGGCGGGCAGGTCATCAACTCCGGTGTCGGGTTCGGTGGTGGGCACGATGTTGATGCGGCAGCGGGCCAGCAGGTCCAGGCCGAGGTAGCGGCGGCCTTCGGCCCATTCGTCGGTCTGCTCGGCCAGGACCGCGCCGACCAGCCGCACGATCGCCGCGCGGGTGGGGAAGATGCCGACGGCGTCGGTGCGGCGGCGGATCTCGCGGTTGAGGCGTTCGGCGGGGTTGTTGGACCAGATCTGGGTCCACACGTCCTTGGGAAACGCGGTGAACGCGAGGATGTCCTCGCGGGCGTGTGCGAGGTGCTCGGCCACGGCGGGCAGCTTCTCGGCCGTGTACTCGATGAGCCGGTCGAACTGGGCTTGTACGGCTTGGTCGTCGGGCTGGTCGTACACGCTGTGCAGCATCGCCTTGACCGCCGGCCACATGCTCTTGGGACAGATCGACATGAGGTTGGCGGCGTAGTGGGTGCGGCAGCGTTGCCAGGTCGTGCCGGGCAGGCTCGCTGCGATCGCCTCGACCAGCCCGTGGTGGGCGTCGGAGGTGACCAGCCGCACCCCGGTCAGGCCGCGGGCGACCAGGTCGGCGAAGAACTCATTCCACGCCGCGCCGGTCTCGGCGGTCGCGACGCGCAGGCCCAGGACCTCGCGGTGCCCGTCGTCGTTGACGCCGGTCGCCAGCAGCACCACGGCGTTGATGACCCGGCCGCCCTCGCGGACCTTCATCGTGAGCGCGTCGGCGGCCACGAACGTGAACGGGCCGGCCTCGCCCAGTGGGCGGTGGCGGAAGGAGTCGACGTGCTCGTCCAGGTCGGTCGCCATCCGCGAGACCTGCGACTTCGACAACGAGTCGATTCCCAGGGTCTTCACCAGCTTGTCCATGCGCCGGGTGGACACCCCGGCGAGGTAGCAGTCGGCCACCACGGTGATCAGCGCCGACTCGGCCCGTTTGCGCCGTTCCAGCAGCCATTCGGGGAAGTAGCTGCCGGTGCGTAGCTTGGGGACTGCGACATCGATCGTGCCGACGCGGGTGTCCAGGTCCCGGTGCCGGTACCCGTTGCGCTGAGCCGTGCGCGACGGGCTGGGCCGGCCGTACTCGGCGCCCACGACCGCGTCAGCGTCCGCGGACAGCAACGTGTTGATGATCGACTGCAGCAGGTTGCGCATCAGATCAGGGGACGCTTCGGCCAGGGCTTCACCCAACAGGCCAGCAGGGTCGACAATGTGTGGTGCGGTCATCGTGATGACTCCGTTCGAGAGTGCTGTGGAAGGTTCACTCGAAGGATCACGCGGTGGCCGCACCCACGTCCACGACCAGCTCGTGTCGACGATGGTCAGCGACCGCGCTACACCACTATCAGGGACTCAACTCGGGATCAGCGTTCCTCGAACGGCAGCAGGGTGATGCCAAAGGTCGGCCGACACCGTTGCGCCGACCAGCATGACTACGTGGCGCGCGTGTGCCGGCGGGAGTCCTGTTACGAGCAGCGCGCGGTGGACTTCCTCGGCTGCGAGGTCAATGACGCTCGGGAAGCTGAGCTCGTTGATCGCCTGTAGCCGATTGCCTGAGCGGGCGCGAGGCGTCTGAACCCGGTGATAGGTTCCGCCGCGCCTCATGGCAACACCCACGATCGCGGCCGCTGATGGCGGGGCGGAGCTGCCACCCGGACCACGGCGAAGACCTGCGCCCGCGGTCGCCGTGAGCATTGAGGACCAGAAGTACCCACTCTGCTCGTCGTGTGGGCCAGCGATGGATTTGATCCGATCCGTGACGACCTCCCACCGGTCAGGAACCAGAGTGAGCGCGTCAGCCAGGTCCGCCCACCCTGCCTTGGCCGCCGGCGGCAGATCGTAGGTGCGAGCAAGGACGTCGCGGAGCGTGACATCGACGATCCGTTGCTCCTCTTGCGACCGCTGCTGCTTGGTCGACGCGCCGCTCGTGATCGGGACCCACTTACGTCGAGGCTGTTCGCCCGCAGACGGGTCGCCGCTCACCGTGGTGAACGAGGAGCCGTAGAGCTTCGTCAGTTCACCCATGAACTCGCTCCGGCTGGACTTTGCACGGATGGCTTCTTGAAGAACGGTGCGCTGATGCAGAACGCCGCGGCACCGACACACGCAGCCTTCCGAGCCGGCCCGCTGACACATGTGGTTGTGATTCTCCGGCTCCGGCCTGGTCACCTCAGCGCCTCTCGCTCGTCGACGTCACTGCTGGTGCTCACTGTGAACACATGATGTCAGCGCTTCCTGACATCAGCACTCGTGCTCAGCGCCCGGTGTGGCGTATCGCTGGCCTTCGAGTCGATGCTGTTCGGGCTTGACCTCGAAGGATGACGCGGTGGCCGCACCCACCAGCTTCGTCAACGACGGCTAGCGACAGGGCTACCCCGAGCCCAGTGGGCGGTGAGTGAAGGCGCGCGCCTTCCGCGCGGCGCAACCTCTCTCGAAGAGAATTTTGAGAGATGGGGGTGCGGGTGCGTTTGCGCAGGTCAACGGGCTAGTAGGTCTTCGCGCACCCCCTGTGTACCTCCTGCGGCGCGGGCCGTGGAGGGACGTAACCGGAGACGTCCGCTGGGGAGTTTCTGTCTGTCCGAATCGACAGACAGGAGCTCCCGATGAGCGTCGCAGACTGCCTTGGCCTCACCGAGGACAGCCAGCTACTCGTCCAGGCGAACGAGCAGTGGGCCACGTGGTGCCGACAGCACCCAGCACTCCGGGTCGCTGTGGACACGACCACGTTGCGCGTGTGGCTGAAGCAGGCCGCCTCACGCGACGCGGACGAGGTACTGCACGCGTTGGCTCAGCTGGCCGCACCGGACGGGGCAGACAACACTGCCGCAGCCGCGGCGCTGGCGTGGGCGCTGATGCCTGGAGCCTGCACGCTGGCAAATCGGTTGCGCACGCTGACTCCGGAAATCGACCAGGTGGTCGCTGGGCAGCTCTGGCTTGAGGTTCGGACCTTTCCATGGCGTCGGCTGAGGAAGGTGTCGGCCAACATCCTGCTCAACACCCGCGCTGGCGTGCTTCGAGAGTGCGACGCTCAGTCCCAGCTCGCGCGCTTCGACCCCACGTGGTCCCGGACCAGCCCGGTTGATCCGTACGGAGCGTTCTGGAGCGCCCAGGTGGCCGCGGAGCCACGCACCTCCGACGCCGCCGAGGAGCTCCTGCAGCTGCTGGAGTGGGCCTGCGCCCACGACGTCATCACGGCTGCTGACCGATCTTTGCTGCTGTGCCTGGTCGAGGCTGCTGACCGCTCGGCCACCAACCGAACCGGTCGATGTGGTGCCGGCCTGATGGCGAACGACACGACTGAGGCGGTCGCGGGTCGGCTCGGGATGTCAGCGCGAACCCTCCGCCGACGCACCCGCAGCAGCATCGACGCTCTCACCGAGGCGTGCACGCCCGGCACGGAGTCGGCATGAGTGGCCGCCAGCAACGAGGCGCACGCCTTAGGTCGGTCGAGGTGATGACAGTGACCCAGACGCCCGACCAGACCGAGACCGACTCGGCAGCACCGCCGCAGGCGCACGACCGCAGCACGGCGGACATCGCCCGCCTCTTCGACGTGGCAGGTCGCGAGGAAGAGGCCATCCGACAGCTCGATGGCTGTATGGCCCGGCTGCACGAGGTACAGCAGGCGAAGGCGGCGCTAAAGACGCTGTCGGCCGGAGAGCTGCGCGCGGCGCTGGAGTTTCGCCGTGCGGCGTTGGGCGGTGAGCCCGCATGACGCAGGTTGGCATCGACCGACCTGCGGTGTCGGTAGAAGAGCTGCGACGCGCATGGGCCGCCGTTCAGGCCGGGGACTTCCGGGCTAACACCACCAGGGCCCACATGCCAGGCGGCATCCGGTCGCAGGCGCCCGCGCCCCGTGCGATCAGCAGCACGTGGCGCCCAGGGGCGGGCGAGACCGTTCTGCCCGTTCTCGGCTGTGGCGGAGCCACAGGTGCGACCACCGTGGCGGTGGCTCTCGCAACGGTGGCCGGCGGCAACGCCCGTGTCGTCGAGTGCGCCTCGGTTACTTCGTCCGGGCTCGCTGCGGCCAGCACCGCGGAGATGGGTACCTATGAGAGCGCCTGGTCACGCGGCACCCGGGATCAGGTCCTCCTCGAGCGCGTTACCGAGGTCCTCACGACCGCCGACGAGATCCCCCACCCCACAACCCCAGATCGACAGATCGACCTCACCGTCCTCGATGTCGGTTGGGAGCTCGGCCAGGTGCTCACCACGCCGGGCTGGATCGGCGAGGCCATCCGCAACGCCGACCACCTGGTACTGACCACCACCGCGACCGTTCCTGGAGTTCGCCGGCTCGAAGGAGCCCTCGACCTGCTGCAGGGCAGCCACGCCAGCGCCGCGGTGCTCGGCCCGCGACGCAAGAAGTGGCCCAAGGGTGTCGAGCACGCCGGTGGCCAGGCCACCGGCGACCTGGACCGGCACGGGCTGCTCACTGAGATACCCGACGACCCCGTACTTGCGGTCAACGGCCTCACCGGATCCGCACTCCCCAAGCCGCTGCTCGCTGCGGCACATCAGCTCCTGCAGCGCGTGCAGCAGGACCCCACGAAAGGAACGCCGCAATGATCAGTTCAACCACGATGGACCTGGTGAGCCTGGCCAGCGAGGTCTGCCCGAAGGCGCCCCCTGGCGCGGACCAGCCCGTCGCAGACATCACCGGCTATGTCATCTGGGGTGTGCGCGTCCTGCTGGGCCTCGGCTTGCTCACTGGCGTCGGCGGCGTCGTCGCGGGCCGCGTGTTCTCCATGCCGCACGCGAGCAAGGTGGCGATCATCGGCATCGTCGTCGTCCTCGGCGCAGCGATCGCTCTGCTCGTGCTGCCCGGCATCCTCGACGGTGTGTCCGGCTCGGGCTGTGTCAACGTGCCCGGTGTCAACGGCACCCCCGCTCCGTCGCCGACCGGGAAATGACCACCACCGACGCCACCGTCGGCTGGAGCCGCCGCCGCCTCCTCGTCGTGCTTGGGGCGGCGGCCGCAGCCGGGGTCGCCCTGCTGTTCGGTCTGGTCTACGCGGTCTACTTCGCCATCGCGAGCGCGAGCAGCGGGCACGACGCCACAGGCACCTCACCGATGCGGGCAGACAATGCGCCCGCCACCGGCGCCGCACACCGCGACGCGGTCGCCGCCGAACCGATGCTCGCCGTTGATCAGGGCGCCTCACAGCCGGCGCCACCAGCCGCGGTCGCCGCACCGGCGATCGCCATCCCCGCAAGCACGACGCAAGGGCCGGCCGAAGTGGCCTCAGGCTTTCCGCGCACTCCCCAGGGCGCAATCGGGCAGCTCGCCGCCATCGAGCAGATCGTGCTGCAGAGCATGAGCATTCAGCAGGCCAACACCGTGCACGCAGCCTGGTCTCTTCCGGGAGCGCCGAGCGTCGCTCAGTGGCCGTTGACGCAGAACGTGCAGTCCTTCCTCGGCAGCGCCAAGATGGGCGGCAGCCTCGATCCGACCAGCACGGTGGTCGTCACTCCCGCGGGAGCCCAGGTCAAGGGCACCGACGGCCCCGACTGGGTCCTGGCCTGTGTCCAGGTCAAGGTGCAGGCCACCATCACCCAGGACGCCCAGATGGGCTACGGGTACTGCGAACGCATGCAGTGGCACGGCGGCCGCTGGATGATCGCACCTGGTCCTGCACCCGCCCCGGCGCCGTCCACCTGGCCGGGTAGCGAACTGAGCACCAAAGCGGGCTGGAAGACATGGTCAGGCGGGGGCAACGACTAATGCCGGACATCCCGCTGCCCAACCCGTTCAGCTGGCTTGCCGGCGAGGCCGGGAAGGTCGTCGTCGACGGCTGGACCATGGCCATGCTCGGCCTGTGGAACGCGGGGCTGTGGCTGCTGCGTGTGGTCCTCACCTACGTGGACGCATTCATGACACCGGACCTGAGCGAGAACGGACCGGGAGCGCAGGTCTACCAGTACACGTTCTGGATCGCTGGCTCACTGGTCGTCCTGATGCTCGTGATCCAGATGGGCGTCGCGGCAGTCCGACGCGACGGCAAGAGCATCGCCACTGCCGTCATGGGCACCGGGCAGTTCATGCTTGCCTGGTCGTGCTGGATCAGCGGTGCCGTCCTGGTCCTCGCCGCAGCGGGAGGCCTGACTCGCGCTCTGATGACGGCGTTGCTTAAGGTGAACTCCTGGTCAGCGTGGAAACCGTTCGGGGACTTCAGCACGAAGGACATCACCGACGGCACGGTGGCCACGGTCCTGGGCGGCCTGGGTTGCCTGCTCTGGCTGGCGGCCATCGGCCACCTGCTGGTGATGCTCACCCGTGCGGGTGCCCTGCTCGTGCTCGCGACGACCACCCCGATCTCTGCAGCCGGACTGGTCTCCGACACCGGTCGACCCTGGTTCTGGAAGTCGCTGCGCTGGTTCATCGCGGCCGCCTTCAGCCCGGTGGTCATGGTGCTGGTCCTCGGTGTCGGCGTCCAGCTGACCACTGGAGTAGCCAACGGCCAGACTGACGGGACTCAGAAAGCAATCGCCAGTGCCGTCCCCGGCGTTCTCCTCATTCTCATCTCCACGTTCTGCCCCCTGGCGCTCTTCAAGCTGCTCGCGTTCGTCGACCCAGGCACCACCTCTGGCGCCGCACTCCGGGCCGGCCTGGAAGCCCAGGGCGGCCTGCAGGGTCTGCTCAGCGGCAAGGGCGCCGGCGACGCCGGCTCCAGCGCGGCGTCCACCTCGGACGAGAACGGCACCTCCCAGGGCGAGGCCTCCGGCGAGGACGCGACCACAGGCCGGTTCACCAAGGCCGAGGGCGGCATGCTCCAGGCGGCTGGCGGCGCACTCGGCGCAGCTGCGTCCACCGGACTCGGCGCCATGGAGAAGCTGGGGACCCGCGGTGCCGCGATCGGTGCTGACGTGACCAACCAGATGGGGGTCGGTCACAGCAGCTACTACCCCGACTTCAGCAGCGGCAAGCAGCAGAAGAACAACAACCAGAACCAGAACCCCGAGCGGCACGGCGACGACAAGAGCGACGAGGGACAGAACCCGACAGGTCCCAACCCGCCCGGGCCCGACGATCCCTCGAGTTCGACAGCCGCGCCACCCACCACTGGGCAGCACCCAGGCGGCGGGACGAACGACCCCTCGAACCCCAGCGCGGGCAACGGGTCGAACGAGAGCACCGATCCCGAAAAGGCACCAACGAGCCCTGGGCATGCCACACAGGGGCCGGAGAACCCGGCCGGTGCGACGCCCGACCCGACCGCCGGCGGCTCCGGCGACCAAGGCGACCCGCAGCCCGGCCTGCCCGGACCGCAGCCCGGGCAGGCCGGACCGCCCAGCACTTCACCCGGTTCCGGTGAGCAGGGCGGTCAGTCCGGCGGCAAGTCCGATGGTGGCTCCAAGGGCGGCGGCGCGGGTGGCCCCAAGGGCGGCGGCCCCGGCGGCGGCGCGGCCGGCGGCGCGGCCGGCGGAGCAGGTGGCGGCGCAGCGGCCGTCCCGGTTTGACCAAGGAGTGAACTGACATGGCAGCGATCTACAACGAGTACTCACGTGACCGCATCGGGTGGTTCTTCGGCCTGTCGGGATGGCAGCTCGGCATCCTGTCGGCCGCCGTGTTTCCGCCCTGCTGGGCGCTATCCAAGGGGGCCTGGGTGTCTGTTGCACTGTTCACCCTGCTGTGGGCCGTGCTGTTCGTCATCACCGTGACCCCGGTCCGAGGGCGTTCGGCCGTCGGATGGCTGGGAGCAGTGACCAGCACCGCCTTGGGAGGGCTTCTGGGCTGGACCCGATTCCGTAGTAGAGCAGTGAGCGGGACGATCGAGAACCTCGACGACGCCGACCTGCCTGGTGTCCTGCAGGGGGTGCAGATCCATGACGGCCCGCCCCAGGGCCACTCCCTCGCCCGGATCGCGGTGATCCAGGACCACGCGACCAAGACCTGGGCGGCCACCGCTTCGGTGGTGCACCCGGGCATCGGCCTGAAGGAGGCATACGAACGCTTCCAGGAAGGGGATGGCCTCAGTCAGCTGCTCGACACCGCGATGCGGACGGAGCTCATCGACGAGGTCATCTTCGTTGTCCGCACCGTCCCGGACGACGGTGCCGAGCGCGACCTGTACGTCCAGCGGCACCGCCGCAACGGGCCAGACCTGTCCCGGAGAATCAACGACGAACTGCAAGCGGGTCTGTCGTCGGCGGGGGTACGCACCGAGTCCTTCTGCACCATCGTCGCCTCTGAGACCCGGCTGAAGAGCCAGGCGAGGCAGACCGGCGGCGGCCTGGACGGCCGGTGCCGAGTGCTCTACAGCCTGATGGGTGAGGTGGAGGCACAGCTGCGCGGTGGCATGGCCATGACGAGCGTCAACTGGCTCACGTCACCCGAGCTTGCACTGGCGTGCCGGACAGGATTCGCGCCCGGAGATCGGGCGAGCATCGTCGATGCGCTGGCGGCACGCGAGCAGGAGGGCACGGTGAATGCTGACGTGCCGTGGGCGATGGCGGGTCCTTCCGGCGCCGATACCGCGATGCGCCACTACAGCCACGACGCGTGGAACTCGGTATCCAGCACGATCAAGCTGCCCGTGAAGGGAGCCGTGATGGGCGCCCTCGCCCCAGTGCTGACCCCCTCCGAACCGGGAGAGCGCCGCAGCTTCATGGTCTGCTACCCGGTCGTCCGTCAGGCCAAAGCCGACCGCCAGCAAGGCAACTCCGAATGGGCAGCCGATGTGGGCGA
Organism: Luteipulveratus halotolerans; assembly: GCF_001247745.1. Lineage (NCBI taxonomy): Bacteria > Bacillati > Actinomycetota > Actinomycetes > Micrococcales > Dermacoccaceae > Luteipulveratus > Luteipulveratus halotolerans. The sequence continues at coordinate 67,367 of NZ_LAIR01000003.1, read as the reverse complement.
GTCACTGCGCACCAAGGCGAAAGTGAAGGCACGGGCTCGGCAGCGCAACGAGACCGCCAAGGTGCGCGCCCTCGACGGCAAACTCGCCAGCGGTAACGCCATGATCCGGCCCTACGCGGTGTGCACCGTGACGGCGCCGAAAACCGTCCCGATCAGCGAGTACGGCCGGAACCTGGACGCGTCCGTACGCCGGGCCGGCTTCGCCCCATTGCGGCTTGACCTCGCCCTCGATGCCGCGTTCGCCGCGTCCACGGTCCCGCTGGGCGTCAGCCTCGCCCGCAGGGGGGACGCATGACGCCCCGGTCAGTACACCGGCGCCGGCTGACACGAACGGTCCGAGACCCGGACCAGCTCGTGCGGCGGGACACCGGCGGCTGGCCGGTCCTGGAAACCCCCGTCCTCCAAGAATCCCAGGAGCAGCCCCGATGACCAAGACACGACGCCGAGACGGCCGCGACATGGCACGGCTCCTGCACGACTTCGGGCACGAGCTGCCACGTGTTCCCGCACCCGAACCGACACCGAAGGATCCGCGGCTGTTCCACTACGCCACACGTGGTGGGGTCAAACGTCGGGGTCGCGGGTGGTCGCCGGCCAAGGCCCCGGTGTCGCGCTGGCGGATGACCTCCGACCAGGCACCCGTCCTGTGGCCGTTCGTCGCCACCCCCGGGCTGCCGCCCACGGGAGCCCAGATGGGGATCGACCAGCTCAGCGGTGGCTCATTCTTCGTCGACCCGCTCGGCTGGGTCCTCAATGACGACATCTCGGTGACCAACCCGAACATCATGCAGTTCGGTAAGCCCGGCCGCGGCAAGTCAGGCAACACCAAGGCGTTCTGCCTTCGGATGATGGACTTCGGCTACCGCACACTCATCCTGGGTGACCCAAAGGATGAGTACGAAAAGCTCTGTCGAGCGTTGGGCGTCGAACCATTCGCGATCGGGCCGGGCATGTCGGCACGCATCAACCCCCTGGCCTTCGGCCCCCTCGGGCAGAACTGGGAGAACCTCGACCGCGCCGAGGCACAGCGTCGCGGCGCGATCATCTTCGGCCGTTGGCTCACCCTGGTACGCGGGCTGGTCGGGTCGCAACGCATCGGGGAGAACCGAGTCCCGTTCGGACCCACTGACGAGGTGGTGGTCAAGAACGCGCTCCGCAGCCTCACCGGGTATAGCGCCGGCGCCTCGCGGTTGCGTGAGATCACGATTCCCGAGCTGTGGACATTGCTCGACAATCCGACAGAGGAACTGATCGGCGAGTGTCGCTACGACTCGGCGCGGCACTTCCTCGACGAGACCAGGCTCCTGCGCGACGCCCTCGGGCAGCTGGTGTCCGGCGCTCTGGCCGGGCTGTTCGATGCTCACACCACCATCGACGTGGACTGGATGGCCCCCATCCAGAGTCTGAGCCTGTCTCGACTGGACGCTCTGGGCGATGACGCCATGGGCATCGCGCTGACCTGCCTCGGCTCCTGGGGACGAGGCATGCGAGAGATGGCGCAACCCGGCGACCTGCGAATCGTGGTGCGCGACGAGGTGTGGAAGCAGTTCCGTCTCGGCCCGGAAGCTGTGAAGGCCTACGACTCCGACCTGCGGCTGTCTCGCGCGGCCGGCGACATTCAGTGGGCGAACGCCCACAAGCCGTCCGACCCGATGTCCGCCGGCGACCAGGGCTCTCAGGCTGTCGCGATCGCGAAAGACCTGATGCACCTGGCTGACGTCAAGATCCTCATGGGACAGGACAGTGCGATCGGCGACGAGCTCGAACGCATCCTGGGGCTGGGTCCGATCGCCCGGTCGCTCATTACCGGCTGGGGCATGCAGGGTAAGGGCCGCGGCCTGTGGGTCGTGGGGGAGCAGATGTACAAGGTGCAGACCGTGCTCCACCCGCTGGAGCGCGATCTGACCTTCACCAACGAGGCGATCGAGTCCGCGGCCTGAGCCCATGAAGAAGATCTTCATCGGGCTCGCGGTGGTCATGCTCCTCATGACCGCAGTCCCGCTGGTGGCGGCTCTCATGGTCGTCGCGGTCACCGCACCTGCTGCCGGTGAGGAGCTGAAGGCCCAGCAGTGCCAAGGCGGAGACTCGGCCGTGGCGACTGGGCCTTGGCGGGTGCCGACATCGAAGAAGTACACCATCACGTCCGGTTTCGGACCCCGTGCGTCGCCAGGCGGGATCGGCTCGACGAACCACGAGGGCGTCGACATCAAGATGCTCCCCGCGCCTGATTCGGTGCTGGCCGCCGCCGCCGGAACCGTGAAGGTGGCTGGCCCGTATGGCGGCCTCGGGAACGCGATCGTCCTGGACAACGGATCCGGGATCAGCACCACCTACGGCCACATGTCCCGACTCGACCCCGCCATGAAGGTGGGCGCGAAAGTGACCATCGGACAGCGGCTCGGACAGGAAGGGTCGACGGGAAACTCGACAGGACCGCACCTGCACTTCGGCGTCGCCATCAACGGCAGGTTCACCAACCCGGTCCCGTTCATGTCCCAACGGGGTGCGCCACTGAATGGGCAGGCCGTCGCTCCGAGCCAGAAGCCGCCCGCCGATACACCACCGGCCGACCCGGCCGGCGAAGGCGGTATCGGATTCCAGCTGCCACAGCCCGGTCAGCCCCGTCAGGATTCACTGCACAACGCACCGCTACCGATTCCGGCTGACATCAAGGCGCACTACGTGCGTGCTGCGAACCGGTACAAGGTCCCATGGACGCTGCTGGCCGGAATCGGCATGGAGGAGACCGGGCACGGCCGCAACAACCGACCGTCGTCAGCGGGGGCACAGGGCCTGATGCAGTTCATGCCCAGCACGTTCGCCGAGTTCGGCGTCGACGGCGGCGGCGACGGGATCATCGATATCAGGGACGACGCCGACAGCGCGATGTCCGCGGCGAACTACCTCACCTCCTCCGGCGCCACGAAGGGAGCCGAGGGCGTCAAGCGGGCGATCTTCGCGTACAACCATGCGCAGTGGTACGTCAACGACGTGCTGTTCTACGCCGCCAAGTACGGCGGAGGAACGGTACTCGGCGACCCGACGGACTGCGGCACCGGAGAAGGGGAAGGCAACGCCCAGCTCCCCCCGCTCACAAACGAGCGGGTCAAACGGCTGCTCAGCTGGTCCCGGAGCCAGCTCGGCGACCGCTACGTGATGGGCGCCAACGGCCCCGACTCCTGGGACTGCTCCAGCTTCAGCTCGACGGCCTACAGGCAGCTCGGAATCACCATGCCCCGCACTGCACAGGCCCAACAGGCCTGGCTAGCCTCTGGGAACGGCTTCCGCGTGTCGCCGGGTGAGGCCAAGCCGGGTGACCTGATCTTCTTCGACTCCTACCTCGGACCAAACGTCATCGGCCACGTCGAGATAGTGCTCGACCCCGCGAAACACCAGGCGATCGGCGCGCAGAACCCTACGGTGGGCGTAGCGGTCAGCGACTACGACGGCACGATGAGAGCCAAGAACATCTTCCAGGTATGGCGGGTCGGCAACGTCAGTGACAAGCCAAGCAAGAAGGCGACGTAGCGACGACCACGCAGGGGAGCGACATCGGCGGCCGTGGCGCACCGGGGAAGCTCGCCGCACCGGAGCACCGGTGACGGATCGTCCGGCGGCAGCGCAAGGCCACCCCCGCTCGCCAACCAGTTCGTCTCCCTGTTGGAACCGCCACTGGACCGCCGTTCACTCTGCTCATTCACACAGGGATCGGCGGTCGTGAGATGCCCTAGGCAAGCGCAGACGCGGTATGCCAAGGTCGTTTGCAACAGCGAATTGTGCACGCTGTGGCGGCCCGCCGGACGCGGGCTAGACCGCAGTGTGAACTGAGGCATGGGAGTGGCCGATGCGAACGATGACGACAGTTACTGCGGTGAGCGCGATCGCGCTCCTGATCGCCGGATGTGGTGAGGACGACGCCGGCTCCGTTGGGTCCGAGCCGAAACGGGCGGCGACGTCGAAGGCGGCCGCGGCACCGGGGGCGACCGACTGCGTGCAGAGCACCGGTCCCGGACCCGACATCGTCGCCGAGCAGGACGGCGACGACTTGTACACCTCCGGCCTGGCGTACGGCTCCAAGCCCACCACGACGGTGTGGGAGTACAACCGGCCCGACTCGGTCATGTTCAAGTCGGCGGCGTCGCTGCCGGCCGGCGAGAGAGTCTGCTACGACCTGAGCCAGGCCGTGGAGTCCCAGCGCGGTGGCGGCTCAGGGGAGTTCGCATTCGTCCCGATCCGCTGGGCGGCTCATCCGGACAAGGAGCTGTATGTGATGTTCGGAATGGAGGACGGTGCCGATGAGGACTTCTGCCCTCCGGTAGTCGACTGGGCGACCACGACGTACGGCTGCAAGGGCGACAAGAACTCCATGCAGCTCGACCTGATGGCCACCCAAAAACTGCCCAAGGGTGCGACAGGCGTCACCGGCGGCGGTGGCGACTGATCACTCGGGCGTGCGGCTCCAAGCGTCTTCACTGGGCAACAGGCGGCCGAGCGCCGAGCCTTGCAATCGGCGCCGGACCAGAACACGAGGGCAGCTACGGCCCTATAAGCCTGCTGCGACCGCGGGTGGGACTGGGCTCGGACCACGGGTGAATGGGTCGCCTCAAAGCCATCGGTGGAAACGGGATGACTGACTGTCCGTCAGGAGTACGGAGGGGCCTTCAGGTGAGTGACCCGACCTAGGAGGAACCATGCAGAGATCTCGCCGGCGAGACCCCTACCCGTGGACCTGGGAGATCCCAGCCTCGATCGCCATGATGGTGTTGCTTGCGCTGGCCCTGGGCATGCAGCTTGGGCGGTCGATCGCCAATCTGTTGTCGGGCGCAGGCTGGGCATGGGTTCCCGGAGCGAACCTGTTCACCAGCGTCCCGGGCATTGTGCGCGGCGAGGCGGGCAGCGGGATGGTCGGTCTCCGCAACGTCGCGGGCCCACACCTTCTGTGGACGTGCGTCGCGGTCGTTGAGGTCGTCTTGATCGTGGCCAGCATCTGGGGCGCGAAGGTGGCCATGGACCGATGGGGCCCGAACCGGCTGCGGGGGATGGCCACCCGGGATGAGGCCGAGAAGCTGCTCGGCCGCGCGCGCCTGCGGAAGGTGGCGCCGGTGATCCGACCGGACCTGTACGGCAAGGAGTCGAGCCGGTGAAGCCCCTGCGTGTGGAACCAGAGCAGGTGGGTTGGAGGATCGGGTCCGCGCACGAGCCCCGCGGCGGGGAGCTCTGGGTGCCCTGGGATCGCACGGCCGGTGTGATCGGACCACAAGGCTCGGGTAAGACTCTCGATCTGCTGATTCCCGCGCTGCTAGGCGCGCCAGGCGGGGCTCTGGTGACCCTGACCAAGCTGGACGATCTCTTGCTGAGCCTGACCGCACGACGTAGGGACGGGCGCCCGTGCGTGGTTCTTGACCCATTCGGACTTGCCACGGGATTGACCGAGCTGATCTTCGACCCGATTGCGGGATGCGTCGACTCGATGATCGCCGAGCGGCGCGCAAAGGCGTTTACCGCGGGCACTGTCAAGGGTGCGATTCAGGGCGGTCAGGGCGATGACGCGGCGAGGTTCTATGCCGCCGAGGCGGCCAAGGTCCTCCAGGCGTACTTCCACGCTGCGGCGCTGACCGGGCGAACGCTCGAGGACGTGCTGCGCTGGGTGGCGAACCCCCTCAGCACGACTGACCCAGGAGAGATCCTGCGAGAGCACCCCCACGCGGCGCCCTTCTGGCACGGGCTGCTCCACGGCGCGCTGCACGGCGACGACCGCACGGCGGGGAACACCATCACCACGGTGCAGCAGTCGATGAGCCTGTTCTTCCAGCAGGACATCCGACGGAGATGCGTGCCCGGACCCGATCGTCCGGCGACTGATATCGCCCATGTGATCCGCGAGGGCGGCACGATCTATCTGCTGGGCCGTGAGGACCCGTACGCCAGCGCCTCGCCGCTGATGACCGCGGTCGCCGAGCATGTCCTTGATACCGCCCTTGCTGCCGCAAACAGCTCGCCATGGGGACGGCTGTGCCCGACCTTCCTGGCGTGCCTGGACGAGCTGCCCTCGACAGCGCCCCTGCCGACGCTGCGGACGCGCATGGCCAACGAACGCGCGCTCGGGATCTCGTTCATCTACGCGGCGCAGACGTGGCGCCAGCTGGCCGCGATCTTCGGCGAGAACGACGCTCGTGCCCTGTTCGGGCTGACCAACACACTGATCATGTTCGGCGGATCCAAGGACGTGGCGTTCAACCAGGAGATCAGCGACCTCGTCGGCACGGTACGGGTGGCGCGCACCAGTTGGCAGAGCGGCCAGATGGGCGGGCGCACGACCTCGGGAGAGGACATCCCGATCCTGCGGCCGGAGGAGATCCGGCAGCTGAAGGAACGGCACGCGCTGGTGATCGCGGAGAACGGCAAGCCGATCATCGCCGGCCTGAAGCGGTGCATCGACGGGAGTGCTGGCCGGCGCTTGCGCGCCGACCAGGAGCTCCTTCGATCCGAGCTTGAGACCGTGCGCCGTCGAACCATCCCCCCCGAGGCCCGCACCACTGCCGCCCTGGTCGAAGCCAAGCGCCGGGGCCTGATCGATGACAGGAGCCACCAGTGACCTCGGACGCCGCGCGACAGATTCAGCCGGACTCGATGACGCGCCCCTTCCCGGAGGGCGGCAGCATGCTGCGTCTGGCCTACCGGGAGCTGACCATCGCCGCCAACGGCGACGCCGAGCAGGTCAAGGCTCTCGGCCCGCTAAACATGCTCCCTCGGCCCTGGGATCCGCCCACGTGCCGCCGCCCGGAGCTGCGAGAGCAGCTGTGGGAGTGGCTCGAGGAGGTCGTCAACTGGCTCAACCGCGAGTACGTCTGGGATGTGGCGGGCATGATCCCCACCTGTTGGCCGAGTCACCCACATCTCGTCCATGAGATCGCGGTGCTGGCGGATCAGCGCCGGCGTGCTGGGTTGGCGCTGAACAGCGACGCGATGGAGGAATGGCACCGGTACGCGCTGCCGGCGTTCACTGACCGGCTGCGGAACCGGGCCAAGGACCACTGCGAGGATGGCCATCAGACCTGGCCCGGCCGGAGCCGGTACGCGCGGCAAATGAGTGACCAGTCTGCGCACACACGGGAGCAGGTATACGCGGCCGACGTGCTCACGACCGCCACTGTGCGCAAGCCCGAGCCGGCTGCGGCCGAACGCGCGAGGTTGGCAGCGGTCGACCTCGGGACGGGGGAGATCCTCGACGAACCCGAACCGCGGTAGCGGGGGACCGCCCGGCCCGGCCGCAGACGCGCGATGGGTTCTGAGTCGGGAGGGCGCCCAGTCCGGGGCAGCCGTAGAAGGGTGCCTGCCAGCTCGAAACTCCGGGGCTTAGTTGCTCGTGTAGCGGCAAGAGGGAAACCCGGTGCAGCCGAAGAACGGGCCGTACTTGCCGGTCTTCTGAACCACGCGGTTGATCTTGCACCTCGGACAGATCACGGGTGTCGCGTCGGTGCCGTCGGCTGCTGTGACCGGAGTCTGTTCGGTGCCGACGAGCTCGAGCAGGAACGGTGACTCGTGGCCGGCCCGCGTCAGGAGGAGCACCTCGCGGCGGGTACGGGTGAGGGCCACGTAGAAGAGGCGTCGTTCTTCGGCGTAAGGGTGGGTCTCGGCGCCGGGCATCGCGAGGTCCAGCAAGGGGTCGTCCTGGATGGTGCTGGGGAAGCCGCGTCGCTCCAGCCCGGCGATGACGACGTAGTCGGCCTCGTCGCCCTTGGACTTGTGCACCGTGCTGTAGCGCACTTGCAGGTGTCGGCGGCGCTTGCCGATGGCCTGAGAGACCGGACCCTCGGTCTTGTTATACCGGCCCAGGACCAGCACGGTGGCCGTGGTCTCGAGCGTGTTGTCGAGATCGGTGAGCCACTGGTCGAGGGCGGCGTCGTAGTCGGCCTTGTCCTCGACAGCGATCGCCCGCACTGGTGTGGGTTCTCCGGGATTGCTGGCGTGGACCTGCTTGTCCAGCTGGGCAGGGTTCTTGGTGACGAACCGTCCGGCGATATCGCACACCGTCTGCGGGGAGCGGAAGGTGCGGGTCAGGTAGACGGTCTGGGCGGGACCGAAATGGTCGGCGAAGTCGCTCATGACCGACAGGTCGGATCCGGCGAAGCGGTTAATCGATTGCCAGTCGTCGCCGACGGCGAGCAGGTAGGTGTTCGGCGCGCCGGTGAGGGCAGCAACCAGTCGGGCGCGGGCGAGGCTGGTGTCCTGCATCTCGTCGACCAGGACCAGGCGGTAGGGGCTGGTCCACCGGCCGGCCTCGAGGTGATCGGTGGCCTGGTTGATCATGTCTTCGAAGTCGATCGCCCGGTCTGCGGCGAGGTCGTGGTTCCAGGCCTGGACGACGGTGGCGTACAGGCGCAGGAACAGCTGCGTCCGCAGGTCGCCGGGTGGGGCTGTGTTGTCGAGCGTGGCCGGGTCGAGCTGGTTGCCTTTGGCGTGGACCATGAACGTGCGGAACAGGTCGAGCAGCTCAGCGTCGGTGATCGGCTCCTCGCCGGGGATTGGTCGGAAGGGGTCTTCGTCGAGGTCCTGGCCGAGGCGCTGCAGCTCGCGGGCCAGGTGCTCGAACCCGGAGCCGTTGCGGATGCTGGCCGAGGTGGTCTCCAGCAGGGTCGTGTCGTAGTACTGGTGGGTGGCTCGCTTCCACTGCATGCCTTCGGCATAGCCGGCGAAGTGCGGTGGGGCCTGGCCGTGGGCGTTCACGGCCCAGTGCTCGTGGTAGGCGTCGATCTGCGGGTAGTAGAAGTCCGGGGTGTACTGGCCATGCTGAGGGTCGGCGGTGTCGTGCTCGTAGCTGCGCTCGTACTCATACGGCACGCCGTTGAGGAACAGCCAGTTCGCGATCATCACCTCTTCCTGGCTGCGCACCACCTCGCCGGCGAGCGTCTTGAACCCGGACACGGCCGTGTCTCGGTCCCACGCCTCAGGGTCAGGGGCCTCGTCGAAGGCGGCCAGCGGCCGCCCGAACACGAGCCGGAACAGGTCCCAGTCCCGGCGGAAGGCCGGATCGGCGTCACGGAGCCGGTCGACCACATGAGCCAAGCGACCGATGCCCTTGTCCTTGGTGATGTCGTTCGGGACGGAGGGCTTCTTGCCGGTTGCTTCGCCGATGATGCGCAGGCCCAGGGCGTGGAACGTGCTCGCGGTGATCCCGGACCCGGTGTCGCCCAGGCGCGCGCCGACGCGTTCGGACAGCTCTTCGGCTGCCCTCTTGTTGAACGCGAGCATCAGGATCTGGGCCGGCTGCGCGAGCTCGCGCCGGGCCGCGTACGCGGCCCGGGCGACCATGATCGAGGTCTTGCCGGAGCCGGCGGAGGCGATCACCCGGACCCGGTTGTCGAAGCAGACCGTCGCTTTCACCTGCTCGCCGGTGAGTGGCGTCTTCTCCACGGTCGCGAAGAATTCGCGGGACTCCTGCGATTCCCAGGCGAGGAACTGCTCGTTGCGAGCAGCGGCCCAGTCGTCCAGGTCCAATGACCGCACATTCTGGATCTGCTGCTGCACGGGGGCGATCTTGGCGCCGACGAAAGGCCCGAGTCGAGGCTCGCGAGCGGCGGCGTCGATCGAGTCCAAGGCCGGGCGTGCGCGGTCCAGCCCGCGCAACGTGTCGTGGGCCAACCAGACGGGCCGCTCAGCGTGCTGCCTCAGCTGCTCGGACCATGCAGCCACCCGGTCCAGATCCGCCTCGGCCCCGCGCTGGAGCTCCGTGGCCGCCCGCTGCAGGTCTTGCTCCCGCAGGATGCACTTGCGGATCTGATCCGCCTCCGAACGCCGCGCACCCGGAAGCTCGACCCGGCCGGACGCCGTGCGCAACGTGACCGTGGTCCACCACCCGGTGTGCTGCAGCTCCGGACGCCTCACCTCCAGGACAGCAGCTCGATGCGTCGCGCCGGACTGCTCGACGACAACAGCGCCATCGATGATCTGCAGGTCCCACGAGTCGACCCCCCGGAAGATGCGTGCCAGAACACTCGGTCCCCACCGCGTCACCACTACCCCCTTTGTCGTCCGCTTGATCCTGAATAGCAGTGGCTACCAGCGCGTGAGGACTTGCACGCCCGACAACTTGTTGCCGATGCCCAGCGTCGCCACTCGCCGTGGTGCGAGCTGCCCGGGACCTGGTGTCATCGCCGCGGACCGGTGGGTCGGTCGGCGGCGGCGGGCCTGGCCGCTCGCCGGTCACGGTCGGCGCCGACCGGCGCGCTGGTAGTCACTCGGCCGCCGGTGTCTATGGGCACGTCAAGGGCGGCCACCAGCCGGTAGCGCAGGTCCTGGGCGGGCTGCTCGGCCAGCGGGCGTTCTGAGACGAGCTTGCGGGTCACGGCGGGTACGTCGTGACCTTCGGCATGGGCCTGGTCCAGGACCTGTGCCAGTGCTGGCCAGTCGGCTTCGCGAGGCAGCCGGTTGTCGAGCTCACCGGCGAGACCCGCCCACCGCTCCTGCGGCGGACGCTGGGAGGAGGTGCGCATGCGGTCGCGGACGTCGCGGACCTGATCCAGCTGTGTGCGCGCGGCCCTGTTTCGATCGGTGGCCCAGGACTCGGCGGCGGGGATGAGATCGCGCTGGGCCATGGCTGTACTGAGCCGCAACCGCCCCGAGACTCGCGCCGCTCCTTGGCGCCAGTGACGGGCCGGGCGCGCCGCGAGAACCCGAGCAGCGGCGATTCTGGCCTTGTCCGGCGGGAGGTTGTTGAGGCGCTCCTCCAGGATGGTGTCGGCCAGGGGCGCAGGCCGTTCGAGCGCCGTGCGTAGTGCGGCTGCCCCACGGAGGGTGAACATGTCCGCGGGGTCGAGCCCGGCAGGGAAGACAGCGTGGCCTGGGTCGAGATCGTGCGGGGCCAGCAGCCAGTAGTCGCGCTCGGCGGCGACCTGACCTGAGAGGTTCTTGTCGTTGTCGGTAGCGACAACCAGCCAGGGGTCGTACTCGGTGGCCGCAGCGTCGAGGTCCGTGGCGTCGCCAGAGCCGAAGTGGTCTCGCACCGCGGCCAGCTGGCGAGCCTGCTCCTCGGTCAAGGACGTTCCCAGCGGTGCGACACCGACCAGAGCCCCCTCACCTGCAAGGGTGACGGCGATCGCGTCCATGGGGCCCTCGACCAGGACGGGTCGGGTTCCGTTCTCGTACAGGTCGGATCCGGCGACGTACAGCTGGGAGCCCATGCTGAATAGGGATGTCGTCGGGCTGTTGAGGTACTTGGGGCCCTTCTTGTCCTCATCGGTCAGGTCCGGGTGGCGGCGACCGACGAAACCCAGGACGACATCCTCCCCGCCGAATGGGACGGTGTCGAAGTTCTCCCAGCCGTCGCGGCGATGGATGATCGGCAGCACGAGGCGGTTCACGAAGTGGTCGCGCACCCGGCCGGTGGTCTCGTTTCGCTTTGCGACGCCGGCGGCCACCATCTCCTCGTCGTTGACCCCGTGCCCGCGCAGGTGCTTCACCAGACGATCCCACCCGGGCGGCGCGAACCCGGGCTGGAAGCGCTCGTCCGCGACCAGATCCGTCCCCAGCCGGGCGACCAGGTGCTCAGCGGCCCACGACTGAGGCAGCTGCCCGCGGTAGTAGGCGAGCGTGAGGGCGTTGATCTGCGCGATGCGCTCAGTGGTGACCGGACTGTCGGCGAAGCGGACCTCGCGGTCGATCGCTCGGTCGATCAGGGCCTCGGTGGTCTCCAACGGACCGAGGCTGTCCCGCACGAGCTCGGCCATGACCAACTGGTGCTCGAGGTCATCGGCAGCGCGACCGGCAGGGTCGGCCCTCTCGAGCGGATCGAGGTGGTCTGGGTCGTCCGGCGCCTCGGCCAAGGGCAGTTCTTCGTCTGCGTGGTGCGGCATGAGCACGGCCACGTCGTCCTCCGGTGGCGGCACGTGCTCCCACAGGTCGTCGTCCTCGGGGTGGAACTCGCGGTGCTCGTCGGGGACGGGGTCCATCGCGACCGACAGGCGCCACACGAGGGACTGGCACGGATCGTCTCCGAGGTCTGCGGGCGGGGCGGACTCACCCCGGAACAGGGCGTCCACGGTCCACCCGCGCTGCACCGCGCGGTCGACTGTGGTGACCAGGGTCGGCCACCACGGGCTGTCCTGGACCAGCTTGGCGCGAGCGGGACCGAGCAGGTCGGGCAGCCGTGTCGCCCAGGCTGTCGAGACCTGCTGGTCGTTGTCGACCTGTTCGGCGACCGCGGGAGACAGGTGCCGGCTGATCCGCCACCACAACGCGGCTGCCGCGTGCTCGTCGGGCAAGGTCCCCGCGGCTGCAGCCCTCCGCAGCATGCCGGGCGCATCGACGCCCGAACGAGCCATTGCGGCCAGCCGCTCTGCCAGGAACGGGGCGAAAGGGTCCCGCCCAGAGGCAGGGGAGATGGCTGCGATCTGCGACCCCCATTCGTCCATGGCGGGCGCGCGGTCGCCGGTGAGCCGCTCCGTAAGACCCCCTTGCCACAGGGCTGCGGCCTTCTGCAGCTGGGGTCGTCCGGTGGGTCGCTGATCGGCGTCGTCGACGAGCATGGCGGCGCGCCACACGGCGACGTCGCCAAGGACGGTGTCGGCCGGTCTGCCGCCACCGTGCGAAGCCCAAGCGGGTGTCTCGCCGGCGATGGCGGCATCGCGGACGATGCCGGCGAGGTCACTTACCTTGGCGGCCCGCTGCCGCAGGTACGGTCCCCAGATTGCGTCTGCTGCGAGCGTGTCGGGCACGGCAGGCACCCACGGCAACGGGCCTCGGCCGGCACCGCGAAGGCCGCTGTCGTCAAGGCGCCAGTCCAGGACCGCAGCCGTGTCAGCTGCGGTGTCCAGCTCACGTGCGCCCGCCGCCGCACGCAGAAGACTGATCGGGTCGGCGCCCTGCGCACTGGTGAGGATCAGGTGAGCGCGCAGCGCAGGCCATGCAGGCTGTTCGGTCACCTCTGGAACGACCCGCTCGGCGTCAGCCTCGAGCGCTTGGACCTTTTCGGCGCCGAGGGTCTTCTCCGCCGCGACGTACAACGCATCCAGGTAGCGCTGAGCGGCTTGCCCGAGCAGCACGGTCGGCTCGGCTTGCTCGCGCAGCATCGTGCTGGCGGAGCGGGGTGCATCGTCGCGGGCGAGAATCCGCTCGAGCAGGTCGGTCGGCGTGAGCGGGTGGGTCATCTCCGGGCGGATCACGGAGTGAGGGTCGCCGTCGCCGACCACCTCGAGATAGACGTGGTTCGCGTGCTTGCCGCGGGTCATCATCGTGTACAGCTGCTGCCGCGTCTCGTCCCCGCTGGCGAGGCCGTGCATGGTGTCGACGGAGACGCCCTGGGCGGCATGCACGGTGGTCGCGTAGCCGAGCTCGGTGGAGCTTTGGACGTAGTCGGCGGGGAGGGTGACCAGCCGTCCGTTGTTGGCGTGCTGCACCTTCAGGGCGCCCGACTCGATGCCCAGGACGGTCCACCTGTCGCCGTTCTTCACCCAGTCGGTGGCTGCGGTCCTCAATCTGCGGTCGTTGGATCGGGTGATGACCAGGTCGCCGACACTGGCCAGATTGCCGTCCGCGAGCCCGACTGTCGGCGCTGCCGTTGCGTCCAGGGCGGAGGCGGTGCCTTCCAGCCGGTGCGCACGGGCGCGCTGGTTGAGCTCGCTCACCAGCTCACGCGTGGGAGCGAGCATGAGGGAGTCAAGCCCGTTGCCCCGGTCGGCCTGCCAGGCGGAGAACACGTCCTCGGTCATCGTGGACAGGTCGCCGACGTGGACACGTTCGCGGTCGAGGTAGAAGCCGAGCGCCTCGGGTTGCCCATCGCGGAGGGCCAGAGAGGCGGACCCCTCGGCCGGGTCGACGAAGCGGACGAGCTCGGTGAGCCGAGAAGCACCGTGGGTGGCTTGGATGTCCCGGAGCACCCCGCCTGCACCGATCGCCGCGAGCTGCTGGTCGTCGCCGATCAGTCGGACGCTTCCGCCCCGGTCGAGAACGAACTGGACCGCGAGGTCTAGGGACAGAGTGTCGGCCATGCCGGCCTCGTCGATCACCACCAGCGTCTCGGGCCCAATGTCGGTCACCGTCACCCGCCATGGCGCAAGTGACGCGTTGCGGGCGGTCTGCGCGGGGCCGTCTGGGGCGTACCAGGACCGGGCATCGGGGTCCCACTGAGCGCCGGCGGCCTCGGCGAGCGCCTGTTCAGCGGCAGGGACGTCGAGCCAGGTTCGCAGGTCGGGGTCGCGCTCGGTGATCTCGTGTATCAGCTTGGCGAGGGTGTCGGTGCTGGTGTCGATCTGGGCCCGGAGGGCGGCGGCAGCGGCGGCTGAGGGCGCCAGGCCCAAGACGGTGCCGCCGCCCTCAGCCCATGCACCGGCGAGCGCTCTCATCGCCGTTGTCTTGCCCGCGCCCGCGGGCGCGATCGCAAGTTGGACGCGCGCGCCGGAGGTGGCCATGCCGCGGACCAGCGAGGTCTGCCCAGCATTGAGCGTGACCCCGTTGGCGGTGGTCTCCATCAGCGCCAAGTCGACGGCGAGTTCATCGACGCGATGCCCGTCGGTGCGCCCAGCAGCGGCTACCAGGCGACGCTCGGCGGCCAACACGTTGGGGGAGGTGAACAGGCCTGCCCCGGCGACGGTGTAGACGCTGGTCCCGTCCTTGCGACGCAGGTCGGGCGGCTCCGAGATGTCAGCTTCAACCCGGGTCAGGGGAGTGGAGAGGACGCTCGTGAGCGCCCTCTCCACCACCTGGTCGACGAGCTGTGGCATGCGTGCAGGTGAGGCGCCGGCACCTCGAACCTGGCGCTCGGCCTCGGCACGTACGTGCCAGACCTGCCACGTGGATCTACGGCTCTCCATCTGTGTGACGACGGCCCGCGCCGTCGCATCGATGTCGACTTCGGCGTACTGCAGCGTCCTTCCGGGACGACCAGGACCCATCGTCGAGCTGAGCATGGCCGCGATTTCGGCCTCGCCGCCGAGGACCTCACGGGCCTGGTCCCGCCACGTGCTGCGCTGCTCGGCGAGCGTGCGCGGCTCGTGCTTGGGATCGCGCGTTTCCAGGGTGGCCTGCTGAGCCAGCTTGACCGATTCCACGGGTGTGGGAGGCCGTCCATGGGTGCGCTGAAAGTCGGCGGCAAGCTGGTTGCGACGCCCTTCGATACTGATCCGCCGGGCCGACCACCGTTGGTTCAACGCCGGGTCGACGCCGACGACCTCCCGGATCGGGCGCTTACGCAGGTCGCCACTGGTTCGCTCGGCGAAGTTGAGGCCGAGGTCGGCGTGCAGGTGACGTTCGAGCGCAGTGTTGTAGGTCTCCGAGGCAGCGACTGTGGCCTTGAACAGCACGCGGCCGTCGATGGCCAGCCACTTCCCCTCGGCGGTCTGCACCTTGTTGGCCACCGCTACGTGCGTATGCAGGTCGGGGTCGGCGGCGCGACTGTCACGGTGCGTGAACGCGGTGGCGACCAGTCCCTGTACGTCGACCTGACGGACGCCGTTGGTGCCCTCACGCGAGTACAGCGCGTGCTCTTCGATGAAGGTCAGGGCGTCCTTGACGGCGGCCTGGTGAGCGCGTTCGATCCGGGCGGCGGTGCTCGGATCGGCGATCGCCCACAGGGTCGAGACCGACTTCACCGGGCTGAAGGTCAGGTCATAGCCGGCCACTGCCTGCGTCTTCGGCCGCGAGTGCTTGGCGATGGTGGCAGCCAGTTCACGGGCGTCCAGGGGATCGCGGCCGTGCTCGGCGCGGAAGAACTCCTGGGCGACTTCCGTGCGGACACGGGCCCGCTCCTCGGCTGCGACTGGCCAATCGCCGGGCAGCCCGGCGGCTTCATTGAGGTCGGCGAGGCGCTTGGCCACCTCGAGCCGGTAGGCGGACACGTCGGAGCTGTAGACCTTGTACGGGACGCCGAGACGGGTCACGGCCTGGACGTCCTTGTCGCTCAGGTCGGGGCCGCGTAACTGCTCGCGGCGTTCGTGCGCGAGCGGGTGGTGACCTGATCCGAAGAGGGCTTGCATCTGTGCGGCGGTGACCACGTCGCCGGCCGCCAGGCCATCGATGCCGACCATTCCGGACCCCGCCCAGACACCAGGGGTCTCACCCTTCTCGGTGTAGTAGCTGGCCAGCCCGGTGTGGCCCTTGTCGGTGGCGTCCATCGCCGCCACCTGCCGGGTCAGGTAGTCATACCCCGACCCGGCAGTCAGCTTGTGGATGCTCATCGTCACAACCACCTGAGGGCGCGAGCGCAGCCCTGGCGGTCAGGTGGTTGAAAAAGTAAGGACCAGGAATGCAAGAGGTGTGTGGGACTCGGTCTGTGATGGTTCGGCAGGGGGTACGGAGCGAGTCGGCTGCGTCGGGTGAGGTGGCCGCTGGAGCGGGGCGGACTGTCTTAGGGGTGTGCGACGGTTCGACACGAGAAAGGTGCGCATCAGATGGGCAAGCAGACGATCAAGCAGGAGGCTCGGCGGGCGGCGCTGGATGCTCAGTCGAGACGGCGGGCAGAACGTGCAGAGCGTGAGCGCAGAGTGGAGGGCCTCGCGCTGCAGGTGCTCGTTGCGATTCGAGAGCGCGAGGCAGCCATGCGGGACGCTGATCGCCGCGCGGGTGAGGCGTTGGGCGAGATGGTCGAGACCGAGGGGTTGTCGACGCGCGAGGTGGTCGAGTGGTGCGGTGGCGAAGTGAGCGCGCGGGAGGTCGCCCGTCTGCGCCGGGTGGCGGCAGAGGCGGCCGGCGAGCGGGAGGCCGCAGGAGCCTCGGGCGGGCCGGCGACCGTGGACGACGGCGACGACGGCGATGGTCCTGCGGCATCACCGTCGCCGGCATGATCCGGTGAGCGCGCGGCGTCTTGACAGCGCGGGCGTGGCAGCGCTGTCGGCTGCGCTGTCAGACGCTGAGGTCGTGTCGCGGTACGTGGCGAAGGTCGTGCGGGTGCCGGGAAGCGGCTGCGCCTGGTGGACCGGTGCCGTGAGCGGCCGTGGGCACGGGCGGTTCTGGTTCGCTGACGGTCGCGTGATCGTGGCGCACCGGTTCGCGTTCGGGTTGGCACATGGCGTGCAGCGCCTCGAGGCTGTCCGTGTGTTGGGCCACCGCTGCGACAACCCGCTGTGCCAGCGAGTTGGGCCGGGGCACGTGGTGGCGTCATCGGCGGCCGAGAACCGGCGTGAGTGGGTGGTACGACGGGAGCTGTCCGGCTCACCGCTGGGTGACCCGCGCGGTGCGCGGCGTCGAGCGCGCGAGCTGCGAGACATGGCGCGTCGGGATCCTGGTGCGGTCGCCGCCGACCTGGAACGGCTGCGGCGGTTCTGCGGGGAGCAGCTGCCGTTGTGGTGAGGCGCGAAGAGGCGACCGGCTCTGTGGGCCGGTCGCCTCTTCTGTCAGGGCAGGGACTACACGTGCAGGCAGTCCACGATGTCAGCGGTGTTGGCGATGCCGGTGAGGGCGGTCGCCAGGGATCGCGCCGTGCGCGGGCTGAGGTCCAGAGAGCCGCCCTCGACGCTCACGGTGACGCGGACGGCGGCAGGGCCGGTGCCGTCGCGGCGGACCGCGGCGGTCAGGGCGTGGCCGTGCTCGTCATAGAAGGTCATGGACTCGCCTAGGACAAGGACGCCGTCAGGGTGGGTGGTGATGTTGTCATCGCGGCGGGACATGGTCGCGCTCCTTGCTCGGTGAGGTGAGGTGGTGGGCGGTCGCGCCGCGTCCGGGGAGTCGGCGCGGCGCGACCGCTGCTTGGGGTCAGGCAGGGACCAGCGCGTTCCACGCGGCCTGCTTGATGCGGGCCGGGTCGTCGCTGGTCAGCAACCGGGTCGCGCGTGCCGC
Organism: Luteipulveratus halotolerans; assembly: GCF_001247745.1. NCBI lineage: Bacteria > Bacillati > Actinomycetota > Actinomycetes > Micrococcales > Dermacoccaceae > Luteipulveratus > Luteipulveratus halotolerans. The sequence goes on along the minus strand of NZ_LAIR01000003.1, from coordinate 49,601 downwards.
TGACACGTCCTGCCCGTTGCTGCGGACCGGTGCGAAGTGGTCGACGTACTCCACGACCGCCTGGTATCCGGCCCACGCCGTCCCGCGAATCGCGGCCTGGGTGTCGGCCTCGTGCCACAGGTGCGACAGCGTGGCTGAGCGTGTGCGTGCGGTGTTCTTTGATCGGGCGGGCGCGTCCGACGAGACTGGGAAACAGCGGCGCACCAGTTCGTTGAACTGGGCGTCGGTCATGGTCGTCTGGACAAGGCGCTCCGCCTCGACCTCGAACTGCTCGCAGTACGCGAGCGTGAGCCCGAGCGCATTGCGAGCCTGCTGGACAGCGCTCTTGGCGTTGCGGGTGTGGCGAACGCTGAACGTCGAGACATGGTCGCGCAGGGCGGCGGCCTGCGTGTTCGCGCACACCACGCGCACGGGCGTGATCAGGATGCGGAACGCTGACGATCCGTCGTGTGAGTTCAGCGCTGCGATGTTGAGGTCGACCTCGTCAGTGCCGCCGACCTTGAGCGACTCGGGCAGCCGCATCGTGACGAACACCTGACGACCACCGCGCAGTGACCCAGCCGTCTCGAAGACCGCGCCGGACTCGTGCGACAGCGTATTGAGGAACTCGGCGTGCTCTTCGTTCTGCAAGGGCGTGTAGCTGGAGCCGACGACGCCGAGTGCCTCGGCGCGGTTGTCGAACGGGTTCGTGCGCACGGTCGCGAAACCCGGTGCGTCGATGGTGGTGACGCCGTCCTCGGTGACTTCGCTCGCAGTGAGCGGCACCTTACGAACGTTCCAGCCGCCCAGGTGGCCCAGAGTCATCGCCTCCTCGGCCGTGAACGCTCGGTCGCGCACCACGGTGCCAAGTTGGTGCCAGGCGTCCTGGCGGGCAAAGACGGCGGCGGCCTGGGTGCCATGGGTCTCGATCTGGTGGGGCATGAGGGCTCGTTCCTCTCGGTTCTCTGTCCTGACAAAAGCAAGACTACTCTTTCTATTCTACTGAGTGGTGTTGTCCACAGATGGAGGTTTCAGCGAGTGAGGTGTCGCGGCGCGGTCAGCTTGCGGCATCGGCAGGGACCGTGGGGGCTTGCCGGTCGCCGGTCGCGGTGCTGGCCCGCTTGGTCCGCGGCTCGCGCTTGGTCTTACGTCCGGCCGCTCGCTGCTCGATGTCGCCCAGGGGGTAGCCGTTGGCGGCGAGGAAGTCGAGGTAGCGCGCGGTGTCGTCGTCCACCGATCGCCACGTGCGATCGCTCATGCGCGCCTCGTAGGCCGCGCAGCAGTGGCCGACTGCGACGACAAGGGCGCGCCCGTCGGTCGCCTTGGTGAGCGCGGCGGCGCGGGTGCTGCCGTACTCATGCTTGCCGCCGTACAGCAGCACGTCGGCCAGGTTGGCAGCGCGGTGCTCGCTGAGCGGCTGGGCGTTGGCGACGATGGTCGCCGCCACGAACCGCCCGGCGCCCTTGGGCGCGCTCTTGCGGGTGAGGAACTTGGTTACCCACTCCTGGCGCACGGTCTCGGCTGCCCGCCACGCCTTGTTGCCCTCGATGACCTCCCGACGCTCGGCGGCTGCCTTCTTCCGCTCGGCGTCGGTCATGTCGGCTGCCTTCTTCTTGGTGCTGCTGCCGCGCAGCGTCGAGTACCAGTCGCGGTGCCCGTGCTTCTTGTAGTCGGTGCACACGTGGTGCACCTCGGTGGTGCGCTGCCGCTCCTGGCTCGGCTCCTGGTCCTCGTCAAGGTCCTCGTCCTCGAACTCGACCCACTCCCAGCCCATCCGCACGTAGGCGGCGTGCCCGGGGCACGCGCCGTGGTCCTCGACGCTGATCGCGTTGCCCTCGGCATCGCGCAGGCGGTCCACGCTGAGCGCGGCCTCGTCGTCGTACGACGGCGGGGCGTCCAGGACGGTCACGCCCTGCTCGCGCAGGAGGGCCTGTGCCTGGGCGACCTGTTCCCGGTCGCTGCGCTCGTCGCGGCACTTCTGCAGGACGTGGTCGAACTGACCGGTCTGCGCGGCTGCGGTCAGGGCCGTGACGGCTTCGGTGTCGTCCTCGAACTCGGCCAGGCCTGCGGCCTGGTCCAGGGTCAGGAAGTCGTACCGCTGGGTGGCCTTGGTCGCCAACTCCGACTTGGTCACGGCGAGACCGGAGTCGACGTCGGCGCGCTTCGCGCCGGTGCGCTTGGCGATCTGCGCGGCGCTCACGCCGAACCCGGCCAGCTGCTCGAATCCCTTGACCTCATCGGCAGCGGTCAGCGATGCCCGGTGGTAGTTCGCCGCCATCTGGGCGATGATCCGGTCGGCGTCCTCGCGCTGCTGCGCGGCGTAGGCGGGGATCGTGGGCCGCTTGGCCTCGATCGCGGCCAGCGTCCGACGCTGACCGTCGACCACTACGTAGGCACCCTCGGTGTCGTAGTAGCCCACGACGGGGACGATCACGCCCTGCTCGCGCACGCTGCTGATGAAGTCCTTGGTCAGGGTCTTGGCGGCGTCGCTGCGCACGTTCGCGCCGATCTGCACCGTTGCCGGGTCGATCTCGACCACACTCGGGGTCGGCCGATTCTTGGTGGTCTGCGCAGGGGTTGTCGTGGCCACGAGGATTCTCCTTAGTAGAGTAGAAAGAGGCTGATGTGGCTATCCTGCTCGCACGCGCGTGGTGGGAACGCGGGCCAGACAGCCGCTGTGGATCGTCGGTCGCGACGCCGGGCGATGTGGAAAACGCCGCGTGCGGGGGCGCTACGTCGCAGCGTGGCTCGCGTGGGCCTACCGTCGTTCCGCGGCCTGGCGCGTGCCGCGCACCGGGCCGCCGGTCAGCTGGCGGGAGGGTGTTAGGCCGGTGCGTACGGTGCGTGGTGAGGCCAAGCGAGTCAAAGGGGTGACGATGTCGGGCGAGGATGTAGTGCCGTTCCCGGTGTACTGGGATCGGCAAACCTGGGAGTTGTCACGTTCGGCCTACCTGGCTGACTTCGACGACCTGCCCTCGAGCCCCAGCTCGTGGGTTAGCTGGCTGCAGGAAGCGCTCGAATGCCATGTTCGGCGCAGTGCTCAAGTCAGGATGACCCTTGAAGTGGCGCCCCCCGAGCGGCGGGCCAAGGGCAGCCGGCAAGAGCTTGAGCGCGCAGGAAAGCCCCAGGAGGGTTTCAGCAAGACGCACTTGTTGCCGCGGGAGCTCATCGTCGACATCGAGCGGGCGATCAGCGACGACCGCCGTGAGGCGGGCAGGATGGTGAGCCGCTCGGCCTTCGCCCGAGAGTCCGTCGTCGCTGCGGTTGAGCAGACCCGGGCCCGGCGAGGCAGCCGCGGCCTCCCACCCGCCCCCGCCAGGCTGCCGAACAGGCCGCCCAGGCGGCCGTCGGATGCGGGAACCGCAGTTTGAAGCACAGTGTGAGCCATTCTCGCCGTGGCGGGGCGCTCGATCGCGGAGTCGGCGGTGTGCGATGTTGCGTCCGCCGACGCCACCTGCCGGCATCCATGTCCGAGCCGACGCGGTCGCTGTCGTCGGCGGTCCCGTCCACGCGAGGGCGGGCGCGTCACGGATCCAGCGCGGTCCTTTCCGGTTCCGGAAACGCGACGTGCTCGGCGCCGAGCTGTTCACCGCCTCGCAGACTGCATTGACGGGTTTGACGTCGGCGCCGGTCATGGAGACAGACGCCGGCGCCGATCATGACCGTGGCCGCGCCGAAGACGCTAAACAGACACATCTCCTGCGCATGCGTGAGCACCTCGTGGTCCCGCAACGCCACTCCCGTATCCCAGAAGGCGTGCGCCGCGATCTGAGGCCACACCCGCCCTGTCCACCGGTACAGCAGCACCGCGGCCACAGCCCACGGCAGGTGTGAGCCGGCCCAGACGCCTTGGTAGAGGTGGTATGCCAGACGCATCAGGACCAGGGCGCCGAGCACCAGCACGAGGCTCCTGGGTCGCTGCAGGAATCGCGGCGCGGTACGACGGATCACGATCACTGGCAGGGCCAGGACGATGAGCTCCTCGCCCAAGGCTCCGGAGACCATCGGACGAATCAGGTCGTACCACAGGGCGTGGGTGGCGGGGTCCTGCGGCGGCTCGGGCGGGTTGATCCAGGCGAACAGCCAGAACCCGACGAGGTTGGCGACGGTCACGAGGCCGGCCGCCAAGGCTCCCGCGCCCGGGCGTCGAGGACGCCGGCCGACAGCCCACTCCCGCAAGGCCGAGCGACCGAGCGCTCCAGCAGCGCAGCCGGCGAGCAGCAGGCCCAGCCCGATGAGAACACACTCGGACAGCAGCAGAGGGCCGTCGGCCATCGTGCTCGCGCTGGTGCCGGCGCCGTATCCGTCCCGCAGGATCACGACCGAGGCAAGGACTCCCAACCCATAGCTCACGGCGTAGGCGGTTGGCGTCAGCAGGAGAGCAAGGCACACCCTGGTTGGCGATGGCGGCTGCATCGAGGCCTCCCTGATCGATGTCGATGTGAACCTACGGGGAGCCCACGACAGGCGTGCGGCCGTGAGGGTGACCGCTGGAGCGGCAACGACCGTCTTCGGGGGGACAGAGCCAGGCGGGCCCGGGTGTTGTCCACAGGGCGTTGATTCGACCGGACGTTCGGAGCGGCGCTGTCGCATACTCGCAGTATCTATTCTTTCTAGTTCACGAGGAGTGTTGGAGATGGCCACTACCTTGACGACGCGTACAGCGCCGGTGGACCGGCCGAAGGTCACCTCATGGATCTTGACGCCGCCGGCGGGGCCCGTGGTCCCGGTGGATCTGGTGCGGCACAGCGAGTCCATGCTCGAGTTGCGTCTCGACGCAGCGAGCAGCGCGATGTCTGTCGCGCGAGCTCGCCACGACACGAGGTCCGAGACATGGGTGGTGGACATCCTGCTCACCAGGCATCGGTTCGAGGTGGCGACGAGCGACCATGCCGTGGAGATGATGCTCGCTGAACTGCACTCGCTGGTCAGCGGCGTTCTCAAGCCGACGTCCTCTGCCGAGCTGTGGTCGGCCGGATGCCTGACCTGCGGTGTGTCCATCATCGACAGCGCCGGTCTCGGCGAGGCCGAATGGCTGGCGCGGAGTCACAATGCGGCGCATCACGCGGGCGAGCACGCGGCCGCGACCTACCTGCGGATCCTGTGCAGCGACTGCGGAGAGCGTGATGCGACCACGGTCAGCGCCTGCGACGGCTGCGCACCGGTGGCCGCGTGCTCGGCCTGCGTGGCCAACCGCGGCTGAGGGCGGTGGCGGCAGCATGAGTGGCAAGCGGCTCAGCCCCGATGCGCGTGAGCTCTTGCTCGTCCTGATCCGCGATGGCGTGCCCAGCCAGGAGATCGCTGACGCTGTGGGGGTCAGCACCTCGATGGTCTCGTACTACGCGGTCCGGCACGGGATCGAACGAGGGCGTGGGCGCACGTCGACCAGTGCGCCTTCGTGCCCGCCGGCGGCCGACGGCAGCCCAGACCTGGATGAGCGCAGGCATGCCATGCCCGCTCTTCGACCGTCCTGGCAGAAGCACGCGCTCTGCGCGAAGACCGACCCCGAGACCTTCTACCCGGAGCGAGGTCAGTCGAGTGCTCCGGCCGAGCGCATCTGCCGGAAATGCCGGGTAGCCGCCGAGTGCCTCGACTACGCCCTCGCCCACGGCGAACGCTTCGGTGTCTGGGGCGGCACTTCTGAACGGCGGCGACGTCGTCTCGCTCGTATACAGCAAGAGTTCTGACAGGAGATACATGCCATGCCTACCCGGAAGATCGCCACCGAGACCGCCTTGACCGTCGTGAAGCACCTCATCAACGGGCGCGACGACCAGTTCATCGCTACCGCGACTGGGCTGACCGAGACGCAGGTGCAGGACATCAAGATCGGTCACGGGTACCCGGACCGAGACAAGATGGAGCACGCCCTCGCCATGCTGGAGCGGAGAACCGGTGAGACGACGACCCGGACGGGGCCGTCGCCCTCAAGGCCACCAGTCAGCTCGAGGCTTGCGCGAGGCGGTCAGGTGACGAACTCGGCACCCCGCGCCGTGGACCCGAAGCCGATCACCTCGTCCGTGCGCCAGGCCAAGCCCTCGGCGAACGAACTCATCGTGGCGGCGAGCAGGTCCCCGAAGGCGCGCACTCGGTCGCTGGGAGCCAAGATCGCGGGTCTACTGGGCGACCTGTCAGACCGCCTGGCCCAGGAGGAACAGGAGGAGGCACGCCAGGCGGCCGAAGAGGCGGAGAACGCCAAGCGGCTCAAGCGGATCGCACAGCTGGAGGCCGAGCTGCGCTCCTTGCGAGGCAAGGTGCGCAGGACCAAGACGGCGCCGACCTTGGGTGCGCCGGCACCCAAGGTTCGGCAGTGGGCGAAGGAGTCGGGCATCGAGTGCCCGGCGTTCGGGAAGGTACCGGCCCGCGTGCGTGACGCCTACGACGCGGCTCACGCAGCTGCTTAGGACAGGTCAGCGAAATGCGACCGCTTCGCGTGATCCTATGCTCCTTCAGGTCGCGTCGGTCGCCCTGCTCCTGAGCGAGCTCGCCGCCGCACGTCTGTGGTGGCTACTCGGTGCCGCGACACTAGTGATCGGGGGGCTGGCCGTATTGGCAGCGCCGGCTGCTGAGAGCGCGGCCGCCGTACGGCCTCACTCTCGACGATAACGGAGCCCCTCGCACCGGGCATGACGCAGACCGTTACGCCCGGCTGCGTGCCACGATGACGAATGAGCAGCGGAGGACCTGGGATGCGAGGGTGAAGGACACCGTAGCTCGCCGCCGGCCGGACCCTCGCGAGGAAGGGCGACCCTTCCACGCACCGCGCGGCTGATCGCTCAGCGGCGCACCTCGACCAGAGGCGTGGCCGCGGCGCTGTGGGTGCCAAGCACACCCTCGTCGTTCAGGGTGTCTGGAAGTGGCTGGTATGTAAGGAGACTGACGCATGCGCAGGCCAGGATGACGACACCGATCAGGTCGGCTGTGACCCAGCCCTGGCGGTGGCCAGCGCTGCAAGGCCGGCCACCGGCGGGCGCGGAACGTCGGCAACGACCATCCACCCGGGATGGCGCGTTGCACCGGTTACGCCCCGGCCGGCCGAAGACCAGCACGTCGAGCAGGAGAAGGGTCCCAAACCCCGCCACGCCAGCGGCTGTGAGCCGGTTGAGGTCGCCGGACACCCAGGCGAGAACGGTGGTCATCGCACGGGTCCCGGGTGATCAGGAGGCCTGGACTCGCCTGGCGGGCGCCGATCTTCGTGTCGGCATCCAGGCAGCGTGGACTCGGACAGATCGAGGTGCCCGCGCGGGTCGTTCGAGCGGGTCGAGTGGCCGATAGCTGCGACCGCGGTCAACCTGTCGGTGAAGAAGGCGTCCTGCCCGGACATCGCAACCATGCGGCCCTCACAGCGGATCGACCATGCGGCCTCCGAGGAGGTGAAGTGGTACAGCGTCAGCTGGTCCGTTGTCATCGCCGGTATCTGCATTCATGATCCTCGATCCCCCGGAGCGGCGTGCGCGCCCTTGACCACCGGAAGGAAGCCGCCCTGGGCGCACGGTCACATCCGGCACAGCGGTCTGCCGTAGGCTCCGCCGACATGCCCCTGAGCGAGCACGTCGGCGTTGCACGGTGCAAGGTTCCGATTCGGGGGCCCTTGGACGCGGACGCGGCGCGGCTGCTCGCAACGATCTTGCGTGGCCTGGGCAATCCGGGTCGGCTGCGGATTCTGGCGATGCTGCACATGGCTCCGGCCACGGCGGCGCAGCTGCAGCTCGCGCTGAGACTTGAGCCGGGCACGATCGGCAACCACCTACGGGCGTTGCGTGGGCTGGGCCTGATCACTCGTGCGAGTGATGGAACGTTCGCAGTGTGCGAGGAGCAGCTAGACCACGTGGGCTGGTTGGTTGCGTGCCGACCATCGTCTTCGGTCAGCTCCCGGCCCTGATTCCGGGGAATCGGTCCGGTTAGCGCCGGGGACCAGCCGGCCCGCTGGAGGTGGACCCCGGTGGGCGGCGTCGCTCCTGACGACTGGGGCGGGAGGTTCGATCTTGTGGTTCGGTCAGGTGACTGCTGGATGGTGACGAGCCTCCCGGCGGGCGGAGCGCGTCGTGGGTGGCGTGCTCGCGTAGGTACTCGCGCATCTGCGGCAGGCTGAAGTCGACCTGCCCTCGGCCGGCCTCGTGGATGATCTCCGCCTGGATCAGGCGTAGCCGGTACTGGCTGGCGTAGTTGCTGTTCACGCCCATCCGCTGTGCGATGACCGCGATGCTGCTCGGCCCATCGTCTAGGGCCATCTGTGCGAGAAAGGACTTGTCGGTGGGCGAGAGCTCCATGAGCGCTGGTTGATGGACAAGCTGACCGATGCGCCGATTCGCTCGGTCCACTCCGAGGTCGGCGTGCCGTGCGGTGATGGTTTCCTGGCCACGAGCAGCTCGCCAGACTTCGCGTCCGACCAGCTGGATCATGAAGGGGTAGCCCTGGGTGCCGGTGACCATCCGGTCGAGTGCCTCGGGTTCGATCGACTTGTCGAAGTGGGCGATGGGCTCGGCCAGGGCACGCGTCACGTCGGCATCACCGACTGGTCCGAGGTGCGCGCGCTCGGCCCGGCGGAGGAAGGTCACGCCCGGCACGTCGGCGAGCAGCTGCTGGACGGACGGCTCGAGGCCGGCCGCGGTGAACATGACTGGGAGACCCTCGCGGAAGCCGACGTGTTGTACGTCTTGACACAGCTCTTGCAGATCGCCTGCAGCGTTGCTACTGATCTCGTCCAGGCTGATGAGGACGCCGGCCTCTCGCTGGGCGGCCGCGGCAGCGAGGGCGGTCAGGGCGTGACGCAGGGAGGGCTCGACCGGGAAGCGGTCCTCGCCTGTGCGGCTGATGCCGCCACCGAAACCGGCGGCTGTGCCCTGAAAACCCGTGACATGAGAGGTACGTGCTTGTTCGGGATGGTGATCGCGCATCTCCTGGGGGATCAGTGTGCGAGCGAGCTGATGGGCCACCCCGGGGCGTGCGGTGACGGACAGGACATGCCAGCCCTGTCGCCGGGCTATGTCCTCGAGCGCGTTCAGGAGTACGGTCTTGCCGGAACCACGCTGCCCGGTGTACAAGGTGGCGCGTCCCGGAGCGCCGACGCCCTCTTCCAGGGCCTCGATGAACACGGTGAGCTGCTCATCGCGGCCAACCAGCAGCGGCGGGCTGGTTCCGAAGCTGGGACTGAAAGGGTTGGGGGCCTCGACCATCACGCACCCACTGTAGCTTTAGACATCTTTAGTGATGTGGATCACATCAACCTGTCGGGTTATCTGCAGCGAGTCTCGATATCGCTCACTTCTCCGCTGGTACGACCGTCGATCACATGTGACCTACGGACGTGCACACGCGCACGGGAGTATGCCCGACCGGCTGCTGCGTAGGAGTTGTGGGGGTGCCCGCGACGAAGGCGACGCGACGCCTACGGTTGAAAGTGGTAACAGTCAACGGGTAGGCGCCGCGTCAGTCGGGAGTCTGCCCTACTTCGCGATGCCGTGTCGCGGAGAAGGAGCACTAGATGTGCGCACCACCATCGAGACCATCACGCCGGAGCGGGCAACTGAGCTGCTGGCGAACAACCCCCACAACCGCCCGCTAGTGGCTTCCCGCGTTGCTGCGCTGGTCCACGCGCTTGAGTCGGGTCAGTGGCGCTTGACGCATCAGGGCATTGCCCTGGCGGCCGACGGCGCCTTGCTGGATGGGCAGCATCGCTTGACCGCGATCGTTCGTACGGGGGTGACTGTTGAGCTGCAGGTGTCGCGGATGAAGGACGACGTCTTCGACGTGATCGATACCGGGCGCGCCCGAGGGGCTCGTCGTCCGGCAAGCGCTGCGGGCGTTCCTGGACCGCAACGGTCGGCTGCCCTCACCGGGAAACCAGCGGAACCTGACATCGATCGCCGAGCACGCCCACCTGCTGGTGTCGGTGCGCTGCTCAGCCCGACCCTGGTGGGAGCACGACCGGTGGGACCTGCGGGTCGATGACCGCATCCCACGTCGGCCCCACGAACCCCAGGGCCATCTTCCGATCAACCTGTCCCTGATCCAGACCGGTTGGCTACGCGAAGGCATCCGGCACTGGCTGCGGTTCGCCCTCACCGATCAGACCTACCGGTGGACCACCGCAGCGACCCGCTGCCGCAACCTGGCCACCTACTACGACCCATGGGTGCTCGCCCACGGGTTCGACCATCCAGGCATCGACACCGACCCGGCAGGGACCCGCGCGGCGTTCAACGACTACCTCGGCTGGTTGCAGGCGCCACGGCAGAACTCACGAAAACCATTGGCAGAAAACCAGATCGCCACGATCCGCAGCCACGTCCAGGCCCTGTACACCTGGGCGCACGACAACGCGGACCTGCTGGCGGCCAGCAGCGGCGAACCAGGCTGGGGCCAGCTGAGCGAACGACATCTGCTGCTGTGGCCGCCGGCGCGCCGCCGACGAGCTGCACCACCGACCACCACCCGATCGGATCCGATCGCCCCGAGCGACCTGGGCAAGATGATCAGTCACCTCGAGGTGCTGATGACCCCCACCACCGAGCAGGCCAGCATCACCACCCCGGGCGCCGGCCCGTGCCGCTACCCCGGCCTGGGCGACGCACAGGCAGCCCGGGCCTGGCTGCTGCAAGCGATGACCGGCCGCCGGGTGTCGGAGATCCTCATGCTCGACTTCGACTGCCTCACCCCGCTCCTGCCGTACGAGGACGCGGCCGAGGACGCCCTGGTCGCCCGGCTGCGCTACCAGCAGACCAAGGTCGATGGCGTCGACCCGACCATCCTGGTCGACCTTCCCGCCGTGCGGCTCATCCAGGAGCAGCAGGCATGGGCCAGCGCCCGGTGCGACCCGGGCGTGCAGCCCGCCCACCTGTTCCTCGCCCCACGACACAACCACCGCGGGCTCCGCCCGCGGCCCTACCCCTCACACCAGGCGGCGCTGCGACGCCTGGACGACCTAGTCGCACTCACCGATGCCGGCGGGAACCCGCTGCGGTACGGCCAGACCCACCGGCTGCGGCACACCCGAGCCACCGACCTGCTGAACGCCGGCGTGCCCATCCACGTCGTGCAGCGCTACCTTGGCCACCGCTCGCCGGAGATGACGATGCAGTACGCCCAGATGTAGGGCCCAGCGCGACCTGTCAGCAGTGCAGGCCGCTGACCTGCGGCGGGACAAGATGCTGAGACGCCCGCTGTCTCACTAACTTGTCCGAATCCTCAGATCCTGCCTGTCTCAGTCGGCCCAGTGCGCCGGCCGGGCTGCGGTGGTGGGCCGAGGCCCGGCCACGTCCACGACCAGATCGTCAACGATCGCGGCGACCGCGCTACACCACTATCAGGGACTCAACTGACCCTCGACCCGCGGTGCTGGCTGAGACCGGCAATCGGTGCCGAAGGTGATCGACACAGTCAGCCTGTTCGAGCAGGTCGCGCAAGATCGATGTCGACCTCTCGTCGGTCGCACTCGGCGCCGTCAATCGGTCGGCGTCGATGCCAGTCCCTGCCTTGTCCTACGGCTCCAAGGAGTCTGCCTCGTCAAAAATCTGCCGCGCTGCCTCGACGCGCGGCAGCATCTCACGGCACCAACCGAGGACTGCGTCGATGGGCTCCCGCAGTGTCTTCCCGAGGGGCGTGATGGAGTATCGGACCGCGATCGGTCGTGTGCAGACAATCTCGCGCGAGATGACCCCGTTCCGCTCGAGCTTGCGCAGAGTGGCTGTCAGTGATTTCTGCGGGGCGCGTAGGCGCCGTCGCAGCTCGTTGAATCGGTAAGGCTGTTCGCACAGCAGCTCGAGTATCTGGACCGACCACTTGTCCAGCACTTGGTCGAGAACCTCCCGATGCGATGCCGAAATCTCGATGCGGGAGGAGGTTTCCGTCATGGCACCTAGTCTCCTTGAAGTGCGTTTCCTGCCTCAGGTATCAATCGTGCACCTAGTATCACCACGCGATTGGAAGAGCCATGTCCGTCCAGCTGATCAACCCTGTCAGCCTCCCCGAGGTGCCCATCTATCGTCAGGTCGCGGTCGCCAGCGGTTCACGCACGGTGTACGTAGCCGGGCAGATCGCTCGCGACGCCGAAGGCAATCCCGTGGGCGGCGGCGACCTTGCCATGCAAGTCGAGCGTGCGTACCTCAACCTCGGCATTGCGCTACAGACGGCGGGAGCGACCTTCGATGATCTCGTCAAGGTCATTGTGTACTTCGTCGACTGGTCGCCGGAGAAGATGAACGGCTTTCTAGAAGGACTTCAGCGTGCCGCTGAGGCACTCGGCATCGAGATCCCCCTCCCGCCGCTGACCGGGATCGGCGTCGCGGCCCTGGCTGAGCCCGATGTGCTCGTCGAGGTCGAGGGAATCGCGGTCATCGAGTGAACCTCGCGCCTTCCCCTCATCGAATAGGCGGGAACGATGACGAACTGTATGGCTAGTTGAGGTGTCGAGCACTGGGCTTCGGCCCAGTCCACCGTCAGCAGCGCGTGCGCCATGGTCGACGCTGCCTCCCACCGCCTGCTGGCTGCGGCGTGCCCATGCTTTGCGGGTACCGCCAAGGCGAGGAGCCGGGCGGGGCCGCACGGGCCGCAGCGGCAGGATCGTGCTGGCTGGTCAGCCGATCGATGGTCGGCCACGCGGGATGAGCAAGCCGCATATGATGGCGCCGGCGCTGAGGATGGCGGTGGCGACATAGAACGCGACGGTGAACCCGTGGACGACGGCCGCGTCCGAGCTGGGGTGGGCGCTGGCGGCGGTGATGGCGCCGGCGATGCTGGACAGCAGTGCCGCACCGATCGACCCGCCGAGCTGTTGGGTGGCGTTCATGGTGGCGGAGGCGACGCCGATGTCAGTCGTCTGCAGGCCGTAGGTGGCGAGGTTGAACGCGGTGGGTACGGCGCAGCCCATGCCGATGCCCATCAGCAGCACGGGGCCGAAGATGTCCGCGGCGTAGGTGGCGTGGGTGTCGAGCTGGGCGAGCCAGGTCAGGGAGATGGCGCCGCAGGCCAGGCCGAGGGCGATGACCGCGGCGGGCCCGACGCGAGGCAGAAGCCGGTCGGCAAGGACGTGGGAGCTGGTCAGGTTGCCGGCGATGAGGGGCAGGAAGGCGAGTCCGGCGGTCGCAGGGGTGAAGCGGAGTTGCTGTTGCAGCACGAAGCTGAGGAACAGCACGAGCGGGAACATCCCGATGATCATGAGGAACGCGGCAAGGAACGCCCCGCCGCGGTGACGGTCCAGCACGACCCGCAGCGGGAGCAGCGGCGAGCCGACCCATCGCTGGAGGTGGACGAACACGCCGAGTAGGAGCACGCCTGCCACCAGAGGGACCAGAACCAGCAGGGAGGTCAGCGGGTGCTCCTCGGCGCTGGCGAGTCCGAACACGAGCAGGAAGAGGCTGGCCACGATGGTGAGCGTTCCGGGCAAGTCCAGGGCGGGGCGTTCCTCAGTTTCGAATCGCGGGAGGGTGAGGGCGCCACCGACGACGGCGATGGCGCACAGGGGCACGTTGATGAGCAGGCACCAGCGCCAGCTGGCGTACTGGGTCAGGACTCCACCGAGGACCATGCCGAGGGCGAGGCCGGTGACGGCGAGGCCGGCGAAGATGCCGAATGCTCGGGCTCGGTCTCTTCCACTGGGGAAGACGCTGGCGAGCATGGACAGTGCGGCCGGTGCGAGGAGGGCGGCGAACGCGCCCTGGAGGGTGCGGGCGGCGATGAGCGTGCCGAAGTCGGGGGCCAGTCCGCCGAGGCTGGACGCGACCGCGAAGCCGAGCGCACCGGTGAGAAATGCGCGTCGGCGGCCGATGATGTCGGACAGTCGCCCGCCGAGTAGGAGCAGGCTGCCGAACGCGAGGGCGTAGGAGGTGACGACCCAGGCTCGCCCTGCGTCGGCGAAACCGAGGTCGTGCTGGGCGGAGGGCAGGGCGATGTTGACGATGGAGGTGTCGAGGGTAGCCATCATCTCGGCGACGCCGAGGACGCCCATGACGGCCCAGGCGGGTGCCGCGGTGCCGGTGGCCGGAGTGGGATTCGACGTCGTGGTCGAGGCCGCGGTATTGGGTGGTGGAGTTCGGCTCATGACGGTGGTCCTTTCGTGCCGGCGCTACGCGGATCCAAGAGGACGATGGGGTCGCGTGGCGCGCGTCCGGGCAGCGTCAGATGCCGCTCTGATCTCGGTGGAGCGTGGTGGGACGCAGCGGTTGCCTGGGTGGCGCGGCCGGCCGGAGCCGTGCTCCCGACGGCCGTTCTCCTCGTCCAGCGGTGGAACGCCCGAAAGACGGAGCCTCACCTGGGGGCGGGTGGGTCAGAAGGCGATCTGGACGGCCTTGGACTGGGTGTAGGAGTCGATGACCTCGAGGCCGCCTTCGCGGCCGATGCCGGACTGCTTGTAGCCGCCGAATGGGAAGGCCATGTTGGCCTGCTCGCCCCAGGTGTTGACCCACACGGTGCCGGCCTGGATGGCGGCGGCCATGGTGTGGGCGGTGCCCAGGTCGGTGGTCCACACGGAGGCGGCGAGGCCGTACTCGGTGTCGTTGGCCTGGGCGATGGCGTCGGCGGTGTCGGTGAAGGTGGTGATGACGCCGACCGGGCCGAAGATCTCCTCACGGACCACCCGCATGTCCGGGGTGATGTCGTCGATAAGAGTGGGTGTGTAGAAGTACCCCTGGTCGCCGAATCGGGTGCCGCCGGTCACGATGTGCGCGCCCTGGTCGCGGGCGCTGTCGACGTAGGACGCGACCCGGTCGAAGTGGGTCTTGGTGGCGAGGGCTCCGGTGATGGTGTTGGGGGTGAACGGATCGGCCGGGGTGAAGATGGTGTTCATGGCCTCGGTGAGCAGGGCCACGAACTCGTCGCGGACCTGCTCCTGGACGAAGATCCGGGAGCCGGCGACGCAGGCCTGGCCAGCGTTGCCGAGGAACCCGGCGGCGGCGCCGCGGGCGGCGGCCTGCAGGTCGGCGTCGGCGAACACGACCGTCGGCGACTTCCCGCCGAGCTCGAGGGTGACCTTCTTCAGGGTCTCGGCGGCCACCTGCTGCACGTGCTTGCCGACGGCGGTGGATCCGGTGTACGCGATCTTGGCGACGTCGGGGTGCGCGACCAGCGCCTCACCCGCTTCGGAGCCGAGCCCGGTGACGACGTTGACGACGCCGGTGGGCAGGTCGGTGGCCTGCAGGAGTTCGGCGAGCCGCAGCGTGCTCAGAGACGCGGTCTCGGCCGGCTTGAGGACCACGGTGTTGCCGGTGGCCAGCGCGGGGGCGAGCTTGCTGGGCAGCTGCGCCATGGGGCCGTTCCAGCCCCAGATGATGCCGACGACGCCCAGCGCCTCTCGGCGGGTGTACCCGAGCCGGTCGGACGGGGTGGGCACGGTGGTGCCGAAGATCTTGGTCGGCCAACCGGCGTAGTAGCGGAAGATCTCGGCGGACTCGGCCAGCATCCGGCTGGTCAGCATGCGCGGGGCGCCCATGTTGACCGAGTCGATGGTGGCCAGCTCCTCGCCGTGCTCCTCGAGCACGTCGGCGATCTGGTTCAGGATCCGCCCGCGGGTGTCGGCGCTCATCTGCGCCCAGCTCGGGTCCACGAGGGCGGTGCGCGCTGCCCGGACGGCCGCGTAGACGTCCTGCGCGCTGCCGCGCGGAACCGTCGGCAGGGCCTGCTCGGTGGTCGGGTCGGTGTTGGGCAGGGTGTTGCCGCTGCTGGCCGGGACCTGCTCGCCGCCGATGTGCATCAGCTGCGCTTCGGCGGTCAGGAAGGCCGGCATCTCACGGCGGGCCTCGACCTCGATGGTGGGGCGGCCGGCGTTGGTGGTCGCGCCGGTGGTGGTCTGCGTGGTCATCATGACGTCCTTTCCGGGGACCGAGATCCCCAAGCGGATAGGTTGTCCGTTAACGGTAACGGATACCCTATCCGTTTCGCAAGGCAGGCCCCCGCAGCCCTATGTCGTGGTCACCGACTGGCGGTCGACCTCGTGGTCAGTAGGCCGTCGAAAAACACCTCGATTGCTCGCGACGTGGTGGGCCCGTCGGCGATCTGGCCGAGGGCGGCGATCGCGTCCAGGATCTGGCGGATCGTGATGTCTGTGCGGACCTCGCCGCTGTTCTGGGCGGCGAGCAGCAAGGGCTTGCCGGCGCGGCGGACCCGGGCGCGGCTGCCGGTGACGACGTGCTCACCGTCGGCCGGCCCACCGACGAGGAGAGAGGCCAGTGGGCCCTTACGCGCGCCGACGTCGTGGAAGGTCGCCAGCCACGAGAGGAGCCGCTCGCCGGGGGTGTCGCCGGCGGCGGTGGCCGCAGCCTGACACAGGTCGTCGATCTCGCCGCGGTACAGCTCGGTCAGCAGCTCGAGGCGTCCCGGGAAGTGTCGGTACAGGGTGGCCATGCCCATCCCGGCCCGGCGGGCGATCTCGGCCATCGAGGGTTCCTTGGGCTCACGGAACGCCTCTCGCGCGATCTTGAGGATTCGGGCGCGGTTTTGCACCGCGTCCGCACGCCTGGGGCCATCCTGAGCGGTACTCATCCCAGGACTGTAACGGATAGGTTATCCGTTACAGTCCTGGGATGAGTACCTAGTCCCACGGTCGCGGGCGCGTCGGCGGACTCCCAGGGTCGGCTGATGGTCGTCTCGTCATACTCGGCGCCGCAACCACGCGCGCCGTGACGTTCACCATCATCGAGGCGCCCTGATGAGGTGGCCACAGTCCGTGTTGCCGATGGTCGGGAGACACCGTGACTCTGACAGGTCGTTCTGGCCCCACGATGCCCGGCCTGTTCTGGCCCCCACTGGCGACGCGCCGGTGGGGGCCAGAACAGGTCCGAAGGATCGCTATGACGCGTCTACCCATCGAGCGACGCGGCCCCTGGTGATAAGCATGTCGGGCACCGTGAGGCCGGCGGAGTAGATGACTGCTTCTTGACCGACGTGTTGGCGGTGTGCGGTGTGCGCTATGTCGAACGTCGCGCAGCGTCCACCGGCGTAGAGGCGCTCGGTGATGCGTGGGTCGTCGTCGTAGGTCAGCATCCACGGAAATGCGGCCTCGGCGAGCAGCTGGGCGAGTTCGACGTGGTCGCCAGCGTCGAAGGCGTGCAAGTACAGGCCTTCGCCTTGGACTAGGTAGGGCGGGTCGGCGTAGACGAACACGTCGTCGGCCATGTGCTCCAGGCTGCGGAGAAAGTCGAGGCCGTCGAGCTCGGTGACGTAGATCCGGTGGCGCATGTCCGCGATCGTCTGAATCCGTTTGCACAGCGGTTCCCGGTTGAACCGGGCGTCAATCTTCCAACGCCCTCCCTGGTCGAAACCGCCGATCGGTCGTGCATCCAGGATCCCGGAGCGGTTCGTCCGGTTCAGGTAGAACGTGGCGAACCCGAGCTCCAGGTCATCGCGCCCAGCGGGGGGACCGTCCGGCAAACGGTGTAACCGGCCTGACACGCCAACGCTGGTTGGCGAGGAAGGTCTGTGATGACCGAGACACTGGCGACTGTGTCGCCTGAAGATGATGACAGCGCTGACCATGTCGATGATCACGAGCGGGTTCGGCCGGCGGAACAGCCCGCGGCGGTGATGTCCGAGCGAGCCGCGGTAGCGCAGCTGGTCCGTGCCGCCCGGGCGCGTGGTGAGGACCTGACCGGCCCGGACGGACTGCTGAAGCTGTTGACCAAGACCGTGCTGGAGACCGCGCTCGATGAGGAGATGAGCGAGCACCTGGGCTATGACAAGCACGCGGTCGAGGGCCGTGATGGTGGTAACTCCCGCAACGGCACCCGGGCCAAGACGGTGCTGACCGACAACGTCGGCCCGGTCACGATCGAGGTCCCACGGGACCGGGACGGCAGCTTCGAACCGGTCATCGTCAAGAAGCGACAACGCCGCCTGGGTGACGTCGACACCGTCGTGCTGTCGTTGTACGCCAAGGGCCTGACCACTGGTGAGATCAGCGCGCACTTCGCCGAGGTCTACGGCGCCTCGCTGTCCAAGGACCGCATCTCGGTGATCACCGACCGCGTCATCGACGAGATGAGCGAGTGGTGCGCCCGGCCGCTGCTGCCGGTCTACGCGGCGATCTTCATCGACGCGATCTACGTCAAGGTCCGTGACGGCCAGGTCGGCAACCGGCCCTTCTACGCCGCGATCGGGGTCGACCTGCAGGGTCGGCGCGACGTGCTCGGGCTATGGGCCGGCACCGCCGGGCACGGGGAGTCAGCGAAGTTCTGGATGAGCGTGCTGGCCGAGATCAAGAACCGTGGCGTGGCCGATGTGTTCTTCATCGTGTGCGACGGACTGAAGGGGCTGCCGGACTCAGCGAACGCGGTGTTCCCGCTGGCCACGGTCCAGACCTGCATCATCCACCTGATCCGCGGGTCCTTCCGGTACGCCTCCAAGAAGTACTGGGAGGCGATGGCCAAGGACCTGCGCCCGATCTACACCGCACCGTCGCAGGAGGCGGCGTGGGCGGCGTTCGAGCAGTTCGAGGAGACCTGGGCGGCGATGTATCCCGCGATCTCACGGCTGTGGCGTGATGCGTGGGAGCAGTTCGTGCCGTTCCTGGACTACGACGTGGAGATCCGCCGAGTTCTGTGCTCCACCAACGGGATCGAGTCCTTGAACGCCCGCTACCGGCGCGCGGTCACCGCCAAGGGCCACTTCCCAACCGAGCAGGCCGCGCTCAAGACGCTCTACCTGGTGACCCGGTCCCTGGACCCCAAGGGCACCGGTCAGGCACGCTGGACCATGCGCTGGAAGCCGGCCCTGAACGCGTTCGCCGTGACCTTCGCCGACCGCATGCCCGCGGCCGAGAACCTGTAACCAAAAGTACGCCGGTTACACCGATAACCGGACAGTCCCGTTCCGGGCCTACGACCCTAGATTGTGGGCGGCAGTGGGCGTGGTGACCGGCCCGGTGATCGGGGCGGCGGCCGCCGCGGCCACCAGTGGGCGCCAGTATCGTGCGGCGGCCGGGGCCGGGTTGTTGACGGGGGTCTTGTTCGGCGACGGCATCTACGGGCTCACCGAGGTCGCAGACACCACCGAGCCGACGTACTGGGTAGCGGTTCTGGTTCTCGGGGGCGTCGCAGTCGTGTTGGTGGCCGCACGGCTGCGCACACCCGCCGCGATCTTCGCCCTTGTCGCGATATCAGCGATGTCGACTCTGGCTGAGACGGCTGGCTACGCGTTCTTGAACGCCCTGGGTTAAGCCTGAGGCTCCTGTCGCGTGTGGTGCGAACCTGACCCACGCAACACAGAGGCGTCAGTCCTTTCGGCGGTCGTCGCGGTGATGGTCGGCCCGTAGGAGGCTGAGTTCTAGCGCTTCCAGTGAGGCGAGGACTCCGGGTTGGCCCTGCCCCCGCCCTCGGTCTTGATCGTCGAGACCCGCGACGGTCAGGGCCTCGAGTTCTGACCACACTTGTTCGACCGCGCGCCGTAGCGGCAGGCTCGCGGGCGTTGCCTCGATCAGGGCGGCTCGCCCGTCGGAGGGATCGGGGGTTCGACGTACGTATCCGGCTCGCTCCAGGCGTTTGATGGTCCTCGCCATGGTCGGGGCATCGGAGTCGAGGGATCGCACGAGGTCCACCTGCCGCTGCGGGCCCTCATCCCACAGGCGCATCATCAGCAGCTCCTGGCCCGGGTACAGGCCCGTTGATCGAAGCAGCTGACCAGCGAGCATCTTGTGCAGGCGCGCCACCCGGAAGATGGCGTGACTGATCGGCCCCCGACCGGCGACCTGACCCGCGACCTGACCCGCGACCTGACCCGTCGTCGTTTCTCCTGCGCCATCCGTGGTCATGCTGGGTCCCCTTCGTCACGCCGTCGGTGGTTTGCCGGGTCGCCGGGTTGTCGGGTTGTTGCCAGGCACCGGTCGAGCACGCCCATGACGGCCCAGCCGCCCGCCATGACGCGCCCGGCTGTGCCCCGCACGTCTCGACGGTTCCACGAGAGGTGCACACACAACTTCGGCGACCCCGGCTCGGTCACCGGGGGATCACATTATGCTCTGGTGAGTTCGCGGATGTACTCGCCGAGCGATCGCGGCGGCCGACTGAGGATGGTCCGAAGGACCAGGTCGTTGCCGCCTCTGAACCCGTGGGTGTCGTAGTGGACGTTCATGCGTCCAAGCCCCTCAAGCAGCGGTCCCTGGGGCACCGCGGCTCGGGCGAGCCAGGTGTCTGGGTCGACACGTTCGGCTCGGACCGGGGTGCCGAGCTGGGTGGCGAGCAGCCCGGCGATGGTGTTGGTGTCGGTCATCGGGGAGGCGGCGAGCTCGAAGGTCCCGTTGTCCAGCGACGACTCGGTGGCGGCGATCGCGACGACCTCGGCCACGTCTCGCAGGTCGACGTAGGTCAGCGGCGCGGTCGTCGCGTAAGGGAATGCGATGACCCCGCTGCTGGCGGCGTCGCGCAGCCCGGCCAGGTTCTGCATGAACATTGCCGGTTGGAGCACGGTGAAGGTAAGCCCCGAGGCATACAGCGCCTCCTCGACGGCTCGTTTGGCGGAGTGGTTGGTCAGCGACAGCGACGGGTGGTAGGCGCCGGAGAAGACGAACTTGGTGACCCCGGATGCGCGGGCGGCTCGGACCATGTTCACCCCGAGGCCGGCCTCGTCCGGTGCGAAGGCGGGGTTCAGGTGGAAGACCGCGTCCACCCCGTGCATCGCTCGGCGCAGGCTGGCGGGGTCGCGCAGATCCCCGATGCTGCTCTCCTGAGCCCCTGCCTCCCGCGCCAGTGCCGCCCGATCCCTGTTGCGGGTCAGGGCTCGCACCGTGGCGCCCCGGGCGAGCAGCTCGGGCAGGACATGACCGGCGTTACGTCCGGTCGCTCCGGTCATCAATATGCGCATCTCCGCTCCTCTGTGTGGCTGGGCTGCTTGGCACGTCTGCTGGGCGTCCGTAGGTGCCGCTCGCCGCTACGCGGTTGGCTCATGGGGGCTCCTGGGCTCATTGTGGCTCGGCCTCACGCTCCTCGCCCGCCTTGTTTTCGGCGCGGTCCGCGGTCGCCGCGCCGTCCCTGCCGTCCTTCTGCTCCGGGTCCGGGCCGCTGGTCTCGTTCTCCGGGGGCAGGTTCTCGATGGCGTACTGCGGTCCGAGCTCGATGGCGATGTCGAGGGCTCGCCGGGTCTCGGCCTCGGTCTGGTCCGGGGGGGAGGTGCGGTCGGGCAGGGGCTGGCCCCAGCGGGTGAAGTACTCCTCGAGCCCGGGTGGGGTGACCATGCACAGCACTCGTGCCGGGGCGTCGCCGGCGTTGTGGAAGAAGTGCGGGGCTCGGGCGGGCACGTTGATGGTCTCGCCGGCCCTGATGGTGTGCTTCTCGCCGCGGAAGGTCATCTCGAACTCGCCGTCGAGGACGTGGAACATCTCCTCGAAGTCGTGGCGGTGCGGGGGCGGTCCGCCCCCGGGAGGGATGTGCATGTCGATCAGTGCGTAGCGGCCGGCGGTGTCGGCGCCGGTGAGGAGGATGGTGTAGTTGTCCCCGACCACGCCGAGGTGGGGCAGCGAGGCGTCGGTCTCGGGGCGGCGAACGGCCAGAGTCCGCTGCGGGTCATCAGGTGCCACCGGGGGGACGGTGCTGTGTTGGGCGGCGCGGCGGGTGAGCTTGATGACGGGAAGCTGGCGGGGCGCCTTGTCCTGGTAGGCGGCGAACGCCGGGGCGCGTTCGACGAACCGGGCGAATGCCGTGTCGCGGGCATCGCCCTTAAGCTCGGTCGCGGTGACGGGGACCCGTTCGGCGCTGCCGCCGATGACCGCTTGGATCTCGATGTCGGCGTTGGCCCGGAGGTTGGCTACCCACGCCGGGTCGTGGGGGGCTCCCATGGCCGACCCGACGACGAGCCAGTCCTCGCCGTCGCGTAGCGACATTGCCGGGTTGGTGCGCGGCGTGCCGGTCTTGGCGCCGATGGTGTGCAGCAGCACCAGGCTGGTGCCGAAGCCGGCAGAGTCGACTCGTCCGTTGTTGGCGTTGAACTCCTCGATGATGCGTTCGTTAAAATTTGTCATGAATGTCTCCGTTCGAGGTTGGCAGCACCGCTCGGGGGGTCGCGGCTGCTGGAGAGGTTGCTGTGGCTAACGCTGGGTCAGCGCGTAGGGGTGTGGTCAGTTCATGAACATGCCGCCGTCGACGTTGAGGGTCTGTCCGGTGACGAATTCGGCGTCGGGGGATGCGAGGAAGAAGACCGGGCCCACCAGGTCGGTGGCGTGCTGGTCGCGCTTGAGCGCGCGGCCGTTGCGCTGGGACTCGATCAGGGCCGGGTCGAACGAGGCCTTGACCGGGCCGGTGAGGGTGAGGCCGGGGGTCAACAGGTTCACGGTGATGCCGTCGGTGCCGACCTCGCGAGCGAGGCTGCGGGTGAAACCGACGAGTCCGGATTTCGCGGTGACGTAGTGCACCTGGCCGGGGACGCCGGGGAACATCGAGGCGGAACCGAAGTTGATGATGCGTCCCCAGCCGCGTCCGCGCATGTGGGGGAGCAGGGCGTGGGTGACGAGGTAGTAACCGGTCAGGTTGATGTCGATGACCCGGCGCCAGGTGTCGGCGTCGGTGTCCTCGAAGGTGTCGAAGGGGAAGAACCCCGCGCAGTTGATGAGGATGTCGAGGCCGCCGACCTCGGCGACCGCCTCGGACAGTCGGGCCACGTCGTCCTCGGCGGCGATGCTGCCGGCGAGGGTGAGCAGCCGCGCACCTGGCGCGGCGGCGATCTCGGCCAGGTCCGCCCGCAGTGTGGTGAGGGCCTCGGGTGAGAGGTCAGTGGCGAGGACGGTGTCTCCGTTGCGGAGGAACCTGGCGACCAGCTCGGCGCCGACACCGCCGGCGGCACCGGTGATGAGGACCGTGCGACCGGACCTGCGACCGGACCCGTGACCGGACTCGTGACCGATGCGGTCCTCCTGCGCGCTCCGGGTGGCGGGGTCGTCGACCGTGGTCTGGGTGGTGTTGGGGGTAGTCATGATGATGTCTCCGTCTCACATATTGTCGGGATCTGGGGTGGGGCCGCGGTGCGGCTGGTGCGACTGGTGCGACGCCGGTGTGCCCGGGGGTGGGTGGCGTTCGCGGTGGGGCCGGGCCTCGGGGGCTGTGGGTCAGGCGGTTGCTTCGCGTTCGAGGTCTCCGTGCATGGTGGGGTAGTCGGTGTAGCCGGCGGCGTCGCCGCCGTAGGCCTTGGTCATGTCGGGCTGCGCGAGCGGCGCGTGGGTGCGCAGGCGCTCGGGCAGGTCGGGGTTGGCGATGAACAGCGATCCGAACGAGACCAGGTCGCTGTCGCCGTCCTCGACCAGGCGCAGGTGCTCGGGGCCGGTTCGCGAGCCCGGCGTGGACGGGTTGAGGACGAACACGCCGCGCCAGGCCTGCCGCAGGTCCTGGGTGAACTGTGGGTCGGTGGACTCCAAGACGTGCAGGTAGGCGAGTCCGAGGGGGTCCAGGGCGGTCAGCACCCGGGGATAGGTCTGGCGGTAGTCGTCCTCGGTGATGTCGTTGAGGGGGTTGCCGGGCGAGATCCGCAGGGCCGTGCGCTCAGCGCCGATGGTCTCGGCGACGGCGCGGGTGGTCTCGATGATCATCCGGGTGCGGTTCTCGACCGATCCGCCCCACTTGTCGGTGCGCTGGTTGGCGTTGGTGGACAAGAACTGGTGCAGCAGGTAGCCGTTGGCGCCGTGGAGCTCCACGCCGTCGAAGCCGGCGTCGATGGCGTTGGCGGCGGCGTCGGCGAAGTCGGTGATCGTCTGGGTGATGCCGGCGTCGGTCAGGGCCACCGGTGTCACGAAGTCTTGAAGCCCTGAAGCGGTGAAGATCTGTCCCTGTGCCGCGATGGGGGAGGGGCCGACAGGGGTCGCCGGAGTCTTCCGGGTCTCGAGGGGGGCTTGGGATGCCCGGGCCGTGGCGGACCCGGCGACTGCCTCAGGGTGGTAGGCCTCGGCGTAGTTGGTGGGGTGTCCCACGCGGCCGGTGTGCATCAGCTGGGCGAAGATGACACCGCCTCGGGCGTGCACGGCGTCGGTGACTTGTCGCCACGCCGCGATCTGCGTCCGGTTGTGCAACCCGGGAGTGCTGGGGTAGCCCTGTCCGATCGGGTTGGGCTGGATGCCTTCGGTCACGATGAGGCCGGCGCCGGCGCGCTGGGCGTAGTAGGTCGCCATCAGGGGGTTCGGGCTCGCGGCGGGGCCGTGCGCGCGGCTGCGGGTCATCGGCGACATGACGATCCGGTTGCGTAGCCGGGTGCGGCCGAGCTGGATGGGGTTGAAGGGGGAAGCCATGTGATCTCCTTGTTTGGTTGGCCGAACAATTAACAACTCGATCTTGGGGTATGACTCTCAGAGTTTCAAGTGCCTGCGATGAGGTTGACCTCGCGGATGCGCTCTGACCTGGCCAAATGTCCTGCAAATGAACGACTCGCAGCGCATCGCCTCGGTGGTCGAAGCGTGGCGTTGTACGGTGGAGGCACTCGCACTAGTTGACCAAACACCTACCCGACCGGAGGCAAGTACGTGAGTGAGATCCTCGCCCACAACAAGACGGCGCCCGTCTCGACGCACAACTCCACGCAGGACTCCACGCAGGACTCGACGCAGGACTCGACGCAGGACTCGACGCAGGACTCGACGCAGGACTCGACGCAGGACTCGACGCAGGACTCGACGCAGGACTCGACGCAGGACACAACGCAGGAGTCGTGGCGCGACGTCGCGCATGTTCTCGTCGATGTCGGCGGTGCACAGATCGGGTCGTACGTGGCGGGCGACGGCCCGCCGGTGGTGTTGCTGCACGGCTGGCCGCAGACATCATCGGCATGGCGTCAAGTCGCCCCCGCGCTCGTGGCCGCGGGGTACACCGTCGTTGCCCCAGACCTCCCCGGGGTCGGTTCGTCGGGTGAGCTCGCCTCCGGCTATGGCAAGGACGACCAGGCGACCGCCCTGCGGCAGGTCCTCTACCACCTCGGGCTCGACGGGCCGGTGCGGCTCGTCGGCCACGACATCGGCGGGATGATCGCCTTCTCCTGGGCACGCCAGTTCCCCGATGAGGTCGCGCGCCTCGCGTTGGTCGACCTTGCCATTCCCGGTCTCGGTCTGGAGCAGGCGATGGACGTGGCTCGGGGTGGGAGGTGGCACTTCGGTTTCTTCATGGCCGAGGCCGTGCCCGAGTTCCTGATCGACGGGCACGAGGAGCAGTTCTTCGCGCACTGGTTCGCCACGCTGGCCGCGAGCCAACGGGCGTTCCCGCCCGACGTCATCGCGGAGACGACGGCTGCCTACCGCGGCAGCGACGCGCTACGCCGCGGGTTCGGCCACTACCGGACCCTGCTCACCGACGGGCAGGCTAACGCGGACTGGCTCACCTCCGGCGGGCAACTCCCCATGCCAGTCGCCGCCATCGGTGGCGAACACGCCGTCGGTGACCGGCTGGCTCAGGCCGTCCACCGTGCCGCCCCCCACGTCGAGGCCGTCGTGGTCGCCGGCGCCGGCCACTTCGTCGCCGAGGAACAGCCACAGACGTTCCTCGCCCACCTCATCCCGTTCCTGCGATGACCACGCCGCAGCCCTCTCACGCCCGATGGTGTCGATCGCACCACGACCAGAACAGACCAGAGCCACCCCCGTGCGCACGGTGACCCGCAAGAATTAGCTCGCTCGACGGGTTGTCTCGACGGGTTCGCTCGACGGGCCCGGTCATCTCGGGTGCCTCGCCGAGCCCACCTCCCCTGACGCACAGGGGTCGCCGACCAGTCGTCCGAGCCCTAATGGCTCGGCGCGCCGAGAAGTGAAACGCTGTCACACCCCGATCGAAAGGTGCCCAGGTGGACTGCGCCGAGTTCCGCAGCGTCTTTTCAGCCCTGCAGGATCTGTGCTGGCTGGCCACGCCATCCATGGCCCCGGCCGCGGCACCAGTGGTCGCCGCGATGCAGGAGGCCGTGAACACCTGGTCGGCCGGGGACCTCACCTGGCCCGGGTACGACGAGTTCGCGCAACGGACCCGGTCACAACTGATCAGCCTGACCGGCATTACCGCCGGCACCGGCACCGGCACCGGCACCGGCACCGGCACCGGCACCAGCACCAGCACCGGCATCAGGACCGGTACCGGCGGCACCGGGGACTGTCCGGCAAACGGTGTAACCGGCCTGACACGCCAACGCTGGTTGGCGAGGAAGGTCTGTGATGACCGAGACACTGGCGACTGTGTCGCCTGAAGATGATGACAGCGCTGACCATGTCGATGATCACGAGCGGGTTCGGCCGGCGGAACAGCCCGCGGCGGTGATGTCCGAGCGAGCCGCGGTAGCGCAGCTGGTCCGTGCCGCCCGGGCGCGTGGTGAGGACCTGACCGGCCCGGACGGACTGCTGAAGCTGTTGACCAAGACCGTGCTGGAGACCGCGCTCGATGAGGAGATGAGCGAGCACCTGGGCTATGACAAGCACGCGGTCGAGGGCCGTGATGGTGGTAACTCCCGCAACGGCACCCGGGCCAAGACGGTGCTGACCGACAACGTCGGCCCGGTCACGATCGAGGTCCCACGGGACCGGGACGGCAGCTTCGAACCGGTCATCGTCAAGAAGCGACAACGCCGCCTGGGTGACGTCGACACCGTCGTGCTGTCGTTGTACGCCAAGGGCCTGACCACTGGTGAGATCAGCGCGCACTTCGCCGAGGTCTACGGCGCCTCGCTGTCCAAGGACCGCATCTCGGTGATCACCGACCGCGTCATCGACGAGATGAGCGAGTGGTGCGCCCGGCCGCTGCTGCCGGTCTACGCGGCGATCTTCATCGACGCGATCTACGTCAAGGTCCGTGACGGCCAGGTCGGCAACCGGCCCTTCTACGCCGCGATCGGGGTCGACCTGCAGGGTCGGCGCGACGTGCTCGGGCTATGGGCCGGCACCGCCGGGCACGGGGAGTCAGCGAAGTTCTGGATGAGCGTGCTGGCCGAGATCAAGAACCGTGGCGTGGCCGATGTGTTCTTCATCGTGTGCGACGGACTGAAGGGGCTGCCGGACTCAGCGAACGCGGTGTTCCCGCTGGCCACGGTCCAGACCTGCATCATCCACCTGATCCGCGGGTCCGTCCGGTACGCCTCCAAGAAGTACTGGGAGGCGATGGCCAAGGACCTGCGCCCGATCTACACCGCACCGTCGCAGGAGGCGGCGTGGGCGGCGTTCGAGCAGTTCGAGGAGACCTGGGCGGCGATGT
This sequence comes from Luteipulveratus halotolerans, assembly GCF_001247745.1. Classification (NCBI taxonomy): domain Bacteria; kingdom Bacillati; phylum Actinomycetota; class Actinomycetes; order Micrococcales; family Dermacoccaceae; genus Luteipulveratus; species Luteipulveratus halotolerans. The sequence continues at coordinate 22,506 of NZ_LAIR01000003.1, read as the reverse complement.
ATCCCGCGATCTCACGGCTGTGGCGTGATGCGTGGGAGCAGTTCGTGCCGTTCCTGGACTACGACGTGGAGATCCGCCGAGTTCTGTGCTCCACCAACGGGATCGAGTCCTTGAACGCCCGCTACCGGCGCGCGGTCACCGCCAAGGGCCACTTCCCAACCGAGCAGGCCGCGCTCAAGACGCTCTACCTGGTGACCCGGTCCCTGGACCCCAAGGGCACCGGTCAGGCACGCTGGACCATGCGCTGGAAGCCGGCCCTGAACGCGTTCGCCGTGACCTTCGCCGACCGCATGCCCGCGGCCGAGAACCTGTAACCAAGTACGCCGGTTACACCGATAACCGGACAGTCCCCGAGCAGGGGACTGCTGCACGGATAGGTGACACCTGACCTGTGACGCTGGGGAGCGTCGCTGGAAGGGTGAGCACCATGCCCAAGGCGTACCCAAGGAGTTCCGTGAGGACGTGATCCGGGTGGCCCGGAACCGTGAGGACGGGACAACGGTCAAGCAGATCGTGGCGGATTTCGGGATCAGTGAGTCGTGCCTGACGACTGGGTGTTGAACGCCGATGTCGAGGACGGGACCGACCCGGCGTCTCTTCGTCGGAGTCGGGTGAGTTGCGGGAGCTGCGGCAACACCCCTTCTCCTGCTGGACCAGGAGAAGGGGTGTTGGTAAGAACGCTGTCACCAGCCGCCATAGAGCATCGGTCCCGCAGCCCCGGGCTCCAGGACTGGCGTTCAGTTCTCGATGTGATGGCCGGGCGAGAGCACGCGCAACACCGGATGCGGGTGGGCGGTCCGGGGACGTGATCGGCAGATGTCCCGGTCGCCCGGTGCGCATCACGACGGTGCGGAGCTGCGATCGCCCGGCCAACGCCTCGCACGATAGCGAGCACCCGTGACGCCGGTGAAAATGTTCTGATCGAACGCCCGAAGTGGGTCGAGTCCGATCCGACGGCCGAAGACCCGGCGCCCCAGACCTGCTGGTGGCGGGCGGCGAAGGGCACCCTGCCCTCATCCTTCCATGTGCCCCTCGTCGAACGTATGAGCGATGCCGACACTCAGCAACACCAACTTCGTCGCGCACTGACCGGTGTCGGGACTGACCGACAAACGGTGTCAGAGCTGACGGACGTAGCCAACCGATGCCACGGCCCTGGCCGGGCTCCAGTTTGCGAACCTCACGACCCGTCACGGAGACCTCGACATCTCGTTCCAACCCACGGGCACCGCTGGCTACGACGACCTGGTCCGGAGTGCCGCCACCCGTTATGTCGGCGACGTCCAGATCCAGGTGGCCAGCCTGGAGGACATCATCCGGTCTAAGAGCGCCGCGGCGCGGCCAAAGGACGAGCGGGCCCTGCCGGAGCTGGAGGACCTGCTGCACGCAGCTGACCGTGACCCGGGTCCCGGACCGGTGCGGGGAACTACTCCCGAACGCCGCGAGCCACCCACGTCCCCGGGGCGGTTCCCCGGCGGCCCACGTCCCTGACCGCCCGGGCACGGCATCCGCCTTCAGGAGTCATCAGGAACCTGGACTCCCAGAGGAGACACGATGACCGACCAGATCCCGACCGGACCGAATTACTACCCCGCCGTCCTGGACCTCCCACCGCGTGAGGCGCTGCACCTGGGCGTCGAGGGCACCGACCCGCAGGCGAATGTCAACCGCCGTGTCCGAGCCGAGCACATCATCGACCAGGCCCACGACGTGGCTGAGCGCGCGTATGACAACGCCCGCTGGCCTGACGAGCCTGAGGTGCCGGAGCCACTCATGGCGCAGGTGCTCGCGCGCAACGACGGCGACATGACCCGAGCCGTCCAGGATCCCGGGACCGTGGGGTACCTCCAGGACCGAATGGGTCTGAAGCAGCAGATCGTCCCCGTCTATGACGACTGGTCCGACGAGCCGCAGCCGATCTTCGGCCCGCAACCAGATCATCGACCCCCTGGACGACCCGGTCCAGATGAACGACCTGCGCGAGGCGGTCAACACGCTGCGTGCCGACGTGGGCGTGGGCCCGATCGACGAGGCTCACCTGCGCGTCGCCGCCGGCGTGGACCGGGTTGAGGCCCCAGCCCTGGAGGAGCTGGTCGAGGCCCGGTCGGTTTCAGGAACGCCGGGGGCGGCGGCCGAACGTGTTGACCCACCCAACACACAGCCGGCCGCTGCCGGCCGCGGCGTTCCGTTCTAGACGGCGCACCGCTGGGGATCGTCCACCTTGAGCGATGCGCGTCCCCGTCCCCGTCCGGCTGACCACCAGCCATGCGCCATTGCCTTCGGGAGGACACAGGCCCACCGCGTGGCCTTCCCCAGCACGAACGGAGCACGAACCGTGCACAGCCCTGAGAACCAGAACCAGACCGATACGCAGATGCGCGAGCACCTGCAGTCCGCCGAGGACGAGCTCGATGACTTGCTGCGGCGGTTCCTGCAGGAGCAGGCCGCGAGCAGCGAGGAACGAGGATGAGCATCGCCGCCACCAAGGTGTCCAGTGACCTCCGCGGCGCGCACGGCGAGCTGCGTTCGGCCGCCAAGATGATCGAGGAGCTCAGGGATTCCGTCCGGTCCGTCCGGCGCCTTCTGGGGGACGCGACATCTGACAACTCCAAGACCCGCATCGTCGAGGACCCCATCGCCAGTGGGTATATGCGCAACGTGGCCCAGCGCATGGAACAGATAGCGGGCCGAGCAGGCTTGACCGAGGCGATGGGCAAGGACTGACTATGTCAAGGCGAACTGGCCCCAGCCTGACGGCTCGATGTGGCCCCGCCCTACGCCGAGCGCGGTTCGGGCGATGACCGTCGTAGAGGAAGGTGCCCGGTAGTTTCGAACGTCGCAACCTCCGGATGGAGGGTCAGCTGAACCACGCCCGATCCGGGCCTGCCGCTCCCAGACAGACCCGCGCGGAGGCGCGCCGAATCGCCGTAGACGTAGATCATGCGGCCCTCGGCTTCACGCCGAGGGCCGCATGGAGTAGTGCACAGTTCGTTCGATCGTCGATGTACGCCCGTTCAATCTAGATGCGCGTCCTGGCGCTGCCGGTTCACCCAGTTAGGGATGCGCTTTGCGTGCCGCTGACTGGAGTGTGTTCGCAGTGACGGTGCCAAACTTCTTCGATGTGAAGGCCGCGCCGGCCTGGGCGGGTTTGAAGATTCCCTCGTCACCACCGATAATCGAGGCCCGACCGTCAGGGTAAGCCTCCACGAACAAGAGATACTCCTTGTTCGGCTCCACGTCTTCCATGCCCTCTATCGACTCATCGAGCTTCCCTGGCCGGCTCAGGTTGATCGTCTGACCCACCCGAAGGTCCCCGGCGAGAACCTCGGTAACCGTGCTCGGGCGAAGGGTAATGGGGATCTCACCCCCGGTCGCGGTCCCGGCGGGTTGCAAGGTCGACTCGCGGACTGTGGATGACACTTTGAACCGGGCGATCACCGGGGAGGCTGACGCCAGCTCGTCTATTGACGCGTATGACGGGTAGTCCGCGTGAATTTCGTCGGATCCACCGTGGCCGCCCGACGAGCACGCTGTCAGAGCGAGAACCGCACACACGACCACCGCGCGGGTTCCTCGACGGCTTAGTTGCATCGCTTCACCTCACCGATGTCGTAGCCGGCCGGCCCGTAGACCACGTCCCGGTTGCGGCTGTGCTTCATGATGGAGTTGTAGATGGTCGACGGGTTGTCTCCCATCCGGAGGGCGTGCCCGAACTCGTGCGATGAAGTGCTCGTGACCCACCGTCGATCGTCTGTCGCGGCCGGCCCAATCGTGCGAATGTTCAGTTTCGCACTGAACGTGATCCCATTTCCGTTGTATAGGCCGTACCAGTTGTCGGCGTACGACTCCATGCGGATCGTGTTGTAACGCTCCGATTCGTTGCGGTAGATGAAGACGCCGGTGCCCTGCGATCTCGTGGCATTCCACTGGTTGATGGCGTAGGAAACGGCATCCGCCCAGTATGAGGATCCGAGGTAGGACCCCTCGAAGTTGACGTTGAAGGACGTCGCCACACCGGGTGTGTAGCAGACGGCGAATGCGGGCGAGGTGCTGAGGACGGTCGTCGAGCCGAAGAAGGCTGCGCCGACGAGGAACGTTGCTGTGGGTTTACGAAGTCGTGCCAACTTGAACCACCCCTGTCTGTGGCGGAGCCGCCGACAGAGCCTCCGCGCTGGCGAAAGTGTCTCGCCAGCGTCGAGTGGCGTCAATAGGGACGAGAAGCTCAGCCCTGTGCTTGCCCTCGGCTGTTGGCGAGGCGGTAGGAGTGGGTGCCGGTTTCGATGATGGTGCCGTGGTAGGTGAGGCGGTCGACGATCGCGGCGCACAGGCGGGGGTCGGTGAAGGTGTCGGTCCAGCCGGAGAAGGACTGGTTGGAGGCGATGGCGATGCTGTTCTTCTCTTCGCGTTCGGTGAGGACTTGGAACAGGAGCTCGGCTCCGCGGCGGTCGAGCTCCATGTAGCCGAGCTCGTCGATGATGAGCAGGTCGACGCGGCCGTAGCGGGCGATGGTCTTGGCCAGGACCTTCTCGTCGGCGGCTTCGACGAGCTCGTTCACCAGCCTTGTGGCGAGGGTGTAGCGGACGCGGTGGCCTTGCTCGGCGGCGGCGGTGCCCAGGCCGATGAGGAGGTGGGACTTGCCGGTGCCGGAGTCGCCGATCAGGCACAGTGGTTCGCCTTTGCGGATCCAGTCGCCTTTGGCGAGCTCGTGCACGGTGGCGGGGTTGATCGCGGTGTTGGCGTCGAAGTCGAAGTCGCCGAGCCATTTGTCGCGGGGGAACTGGGCGGCCTTGACCCGGCGCACAGAGGAGCGGCGGTCGCGGTCGTCGACCTCGGCCAGCAGCAGCTCGGCCAGGAATCCTTGGTAGGTCAGCTGTTCCTTGGTCGCGACGGCGAGGGCTTCGTCGACCAGCGCCCGGATGGTGGGCAGCCGCAGCCGGCGGCAGGCCTGGTCGATCGCGGCGACGGCGGCTTCCTCGGTCAGGCCGCGTCGGCGGCGCAGCGTGGGGGTGATCGTGGTCGCGGGTGCGGTCGGTGCCATCAGCTGGTGCTCGCTTCCTGGGCGGTGTCGGTGGTGCGGGCGGCCCGGCGTGGGAGCAGCTCGTCGTAGGCGGCCACGGACGGGATCGGGCGGGTGTCCGGTGGGAGGCCGGCGATGACCGAGGCCGGGTCGGTCAGCCGGCGCTGGGTCAGGGAGACAACGCGTTGCTCGGGCGTACCGGTGCGAGCAGCCGGGTGACGGCCGCCGGTGGCCCCACCCCCACCGCCGGCGGCAGCGGCAGTCGCACCGGTAGTCGTGGCGTGGCGTCGGGCCTCGACCGCGACGACGTCGGCGGTGACCGCGCCCACGGACAGGGCGGCGCTGATCCCGGCAGTGACATCGGCGGCTGTGAGGGAGCGGTGCAGCAGCAGGACCTCGACCAGCTCCCGGGTACCGTCAGCGTCACCGTTGACCTTGCGGGAGGCCGCCCAGAACGCCTCGTGCGCGGAGGTGAACACCCCAGCGGCGCGGGCCTGGGCCAGCGCGGTCGAGCCGGGTAGCGCGCCGGGTTTGTGCCGCAGCACCTCCAGGTAGTGATCCAGGACCACGACGTGCCCGGTACGGGCCGCAACCCTGGGGTGGACCGCGACCACGGCCCGGTCTTCGAACACGACCACCTCGGAGGCACGCAGCGAGACCCGGACCCGGTGGCCGATCAGGTGCGCCGGGACGGAGTACTTCACCATCCGCACGGTGATCATGCTCGAGCGGTCCACCCGCGGCCGCAGTACCAGCCCGGGGTCGAACCGTTCAACGGGCAACGGCCGCAACAGGTCTCGTTCGGTGGCGAAGTCCTGCCCGATCGTGTTCGCGTGGCCGGTGATGCGCCGGTCCTCATCGGCGGCCTCCCAGACCCGGATGCGCTCGTTCAGCTCATCCAGCGAGGTCACCTGCGGCATCGGGGTCAGGTGGTTGCGGCGGAACCAGCCGACCGCGCCCTCGACGCCGCCCTTCTCGTGCGCGCCCTCGATCCCGGGCTGGCAGTAGAACGCGTCGAAGCCGTAGTGCGACCGGAACAACACCCACCGATCCGACTCCTGCCGGGCGCGGCCGGGGCCGTGGATGACCTTGGACACCGCCGAGGTGAGGTTGTCGTACTTGATGTGCCGGACCGGGATCCCGCCGATCGCCTCGAACGCTTCCACGTGCCCTTGCAGGAACGCCTCCTGCGCCTGGGTCGGGTAGACCCGGTGGATCGCCTTGCCCGAGTGCGCCAACCAGAGCACGAACATGTAGCACTTGGTGCGGACCCCGTCGATGACCACCCACACCTCGCCGAAGTCGACCTCCGCCTCGGCACCGGGCGCGTGCTCCTGCGCGATGAACGCCTCGACCCGTCGGCCGCCCTCCAGGTCGATCTGTGCGCGGCGGACGCGCACATAGTCCCGCACCGTGGAGTACGACAGCCCGCACGCGTCGTGCTCCTCGACCAGCCGGGCCAGGATCCTGGTCGCGGTATGCCGCTGCTTCCGTGGTGCGTCCAGGTCCGAGCGCAGCATCCCGTCGATGACGTCCTTGAACGGGTCCAACCGGGGCGAGGCCCGCACCGGCCGTTTCCGCGGCGGCGGCTCAGCAGACTCCAGCGCCAACCGCACCGTGCGCCGGTGCACCCCATGCCGGCGCGCGAGCTCACGGATCGAGACCTCCTCGACCCTCGCGTCCCGACGAATCGCAGCGAACAGCTCCACCCGTGATCCCATCCCAACCCCGATCCCTCGAAAGCCTTCGATGGGCCAAGGCTGAGGTGGGGCCAGATCAAACCGTCACAACCACCCCGGCGCGTCGCCAGTGGGGCCAGAACAGACCGTCACAGTGGGGCCAGAACAACCTGTCAAAGTCAAAGGACCTTGGCGGCTACCTACACGAGGCGACCAGGAGAGTCGACCAGGCCAAGAGCACCCTCGACACCTTCGAGCGCGGCAGCACCGCGGACCCGAGACTCGCAGCACGAGCACGCGCCCGCCTGGACGGACTGAGTGACCTTCTCGATATGGCGCAGCCCGCGGCCGCGAATGTCGCTGGGCATCTTTCGGCGGTGAAGCACATCGCCGAGCAACGAGTGGATGCGAACACCTCGCTGGCATCACGGGTGAGCGTTGACCACGGGCTCGGGGCTGCCACGGATGTGCTCGCCCGTGCAGAGACCAACCTGCATCAGCTCGATGATCTGGTGGCCCGAGGCGACCGCGGTGCCCAGCGGTCACTGAACGAGGCCATGGAAGCTACCCGGAACGCGGGCCAGCGAATGTCGACCCGGCACAAAGACGCCGCCGACGGCCCGACGCCACTGCCGGCCGGGCCCCACCGATAGTGACGAAGCGGAGCCATATCCATGGGCGAAACGGGCCGCGACATCGACGACCTCGAGGCGATGGCTAGAGCCGACACCCGGGCGCAAGACCCGTCCTGCCCCGCGTTCCATTGGCACTCCGTGGTGGAAGCACGCGGGTGGGAGCAGCCGCGCCTCGACGGCGGCAACGGCGGCCATCTGGACGGGTTTCTGCGAGTCGCGACAACTCACCGCGATCACTCGTGCGGCCCAGCGGGACGCCTTGCGTAAGGGCCCGGATCCCGGCGCCGCCGGCCGGGCACCGAGAAGGTAGCAAGTCCCCGCTGGCCACCAGGGAGGCGGCAGAACCTTCAGGAGGGCATCAGACCTGACGGAGGCGCCGTATGGGCTACCGCACCAAGGCCGATGAAGTGGCCTACCAGCGTGACCGATCCCACGGACGCCCGCGGTACGTGTCGGCGGATCCGGCGCGCCAGAAACTGCAGCGACTGCTTGAGGCGGACGTGTCCGTACGGGCGCTGGCCCGCAGTAGCGGTCTCAGCGCCCCAGCACTTCAGGCGATCGCCAACGGCGAACGGACCAAGATCCAGCGACGCACGGCGACCATCGTCGCTCAGCTGGCGCTGAGCGGCATCTACGAGCAGCAACCTGCCGGACACGTACCGAAGGTCGGAGCGGTGCGGCGGGTGCATGCACTCATGGCTCTGGGCTGGACGCGTGAGCAGATCAGCCAAGCTGGGGCGCCGAGCGTCGGGCGGGTGATCAACAGTCCCGGAAGCCAGATCACGGCCCAGAAGTGGCGGCAGATCCGGGATGTCTACGACCAGCTCAGCATGACGCCAGGGCCCTCCCCCGAGACCAGAGGCTGGGCACGCAGCCGGGGTTACCCACCGCCGCTGGCCTGGGACGACGGCACTATCGACGATCCGCAGGCGCGGCCCCTGCTGGCGCCGGCGGCAGTGGGCGGCGAAGCTCTTGACACCGTCGCCGTCGATCGCGCTATCGCCAGCACCGGGGTCGCGGCCAACCAGACGCAGGCAGAACGGGTTGCGGTTGTGCGAGGCATGGCGGCCGGCGGCGCCAGTGACCGGCGGATCGGTCAGCACCTCGACGTCGTCGACCGCACCATCCTTCGCACCCGTCAGCGGTATGGCATCCCAAGCGCACAGCGCACCCGCAAGACCGGTGAGGAGCACGACTGGGACTGCCAAGAGGCTCGTTCAGTCACGAGCGGATCAGGTGCAGCGGGACCCGGCACCGTCAGCCCGGCCCTATCGACCACGGCGTCGGCAGGTGGGAGTGCAGCTCGTCGCGCAGACCTTCGGCCCACCGTGCCGGATCGCGCGGCCTCAACGCCTCGACGATGAGGGCCTGGCCGGCGTCATCGACGTCCCGACTGGCCCGCAGGACAGCGTTCAGGCACGCTGCCACGTTCCGTGCCGCGATCAGGTCGGCGTACCGGATGGACACCAACCCGCCGCTGTCCCGAGCACCTGCGACCAGCGCGGTCAGTCGCGACCGTAGCTCGCGCAACCAGGCCTGCCCCTCGCCCGGATCGCGCAGCTGCTCAGCGTCCGCGTGGTAGGCGGCCACGCTCATCGTGAGGAGCCCCAACGTCATGGGCTGCAAGTACACCTCCGACAGGTGGTCGCCGGCGTACAACCCGTGCAGCACATCGGCCGCAGTCACGGTCCCGGTGACCAAGCCAGCTTGTAAGGGCATCGGCTCTTCAGGGTCGTACACGTTGGAGCGGCGGTCGTAGTTCTCCGAGTCGGGCGGCAGCGACATGCTCACCACTGCTCCACGCCCGCGTGCAGCCGCGCGTCGTTCGCATCAGACAGGTCAAGCCCGTAGCCGACCACGTCCAACCCGAACGCGACCCGCTGATCAGCACGGCCCCCGTCTACGTCGGCGACGTACGTGATCACAGTCTTCTTCGCCATCGTGTTTCCCTCCCGTTGTAACGGTGAGGCTCCCAAGGAGCCCGGTCGCCAAACCTGCAGTCAGGATTCCCACAAGGCGCAGCGACCAGGTGCGCTGGCTGGGGGGCTCGTAGTCCTCGTGCTCGCACTGACACATCCGCCTGGTCGCCTCCTCTCTGATGTCCAGGCTCTCAGAGACCACCGCCACGGAGGGGTTTGCCGCGGCGCTCATGACGCCGCCCGGTGGTCGAGGTCGGCCAGGGTGAAGGACACGTCGACGGCCGCGGACGCGGTCACGCTGTGCACGTCGACAACCGTCGTCCGCGCGCACTGTGAGCAACCTGTGAGGCGTGACCGCTAGCGGACCACCCTCGACCTTCAGGAGTGCACCCAACGAAAGGACGCTCATGAGTGATGCAGCAGCTGCCGAGGAAGAGGCCCAGGACCAAGGTCTGGAGATTCAGGCAGGACGCCGTTCGGCCACCATCGGCGCTGAGGCGGCCGCCGACGACCAGGAGCGCATCGCGGTCGAGGAGGACAATGCGGGCGGCCTCCATGGGGCGGAGCAGGCCGAGGCGGCGTCCTGGGCGTATGACGACCCCGCAAGCGGGTACGGTCCGCGCCGCTGACCCCGCACGTGAGAGGCTCGGGCCCGGCTTGGGTGACCGGGCCTCTCGCGTGACCTCAGAACGCGACCGGATGCGTCGGCGTCGCCTTCGGCCGCGGCCGAAGGCGATGGACGCGATCCAGGACGCGGGGCGTACGACGACCCCGCTCCAGAAAGCGGGATAACGCATCGCCCAGACCGACAGTCATGACGAACTGGTCTGCCTCGTCCTCAGCCGACAGGTCCGCCTGACGCTCGGCCCAGGGAACGACGTAGGACAAGCCGATCGCCGCTGCCCCGAGCACCCCGAAGACCGTCCGGCCCTCGTCGATTGCCTGCACCAGTGCAACAGCACCGGTGACGAACCGCAGCCGCCACGCCAGCGCAACCAACGGGAACCACCCGATACCGCGGCCAACGCCCCGACCGAACGTCTGCAGCGCCCGCCACGGCATCATCCAGAACTCGAGTGCGACGTCGTAGCGGGTCTGACCCAGCCGAATCCGACCAATAGCGTGCGCCATCAGCGCCGCTACCTCGACCGGACGGACCCGTCCGGCGGCAACTGCCTCGATGAGGCCCTCCGAGACCACGACGGTGCGCCGGCCTGCCGCGGAGACGCGGATGGGCTCCTGGCCCTGCCGAACCACCAGGTCGACTGCAGGAGCAGCGAGGTCACGCTCCTCGAGCACCGCCACCGCCGGCCGCAGCGCCGCGAGCTCATACTTACGCGGCGCCCGCGCCCGCGCCAGGAGTCGCACGGCGAGGGATTCGGCCCGGCCAGTCACCAGCATGACGACGGCCACCAGCACTGCCACGAACAGGCCCGCGCCCAGCACGGGATGCATCAGGGCACCCACCGCGCAGATGGCGACCGTGCTCACCACCACACCGGTGCCATCACTGAGGGCCCGGCACATCTTGCGTCGACTCATCATCGAGACCACCCTCTCGGCACGGCCACTAGTGCAAGTGCCTTGAACTGACGGCCCGTTGCCGCCAGATGAAGCCCGTGGTCCTTAGGGCTTGCGAGGTCAAGTCTCGCCCTCACCCCGGACAGCCACCCGAAGTTATCCACAGCCACCGCATCAGCAGCGCAGCGCCAACGAGGACCTGGCTGGATGTTGGCAGATCACATACATCGGAAGGAGACACCGTGACGACACCAGCACTGGCGCCGCACGACACCCAGGAGACGATCGCCACGATCGCACGACTGCTGCACCATGCAGCCGCTCGCGCCGCCGAGGGTGCGGCCGCCCAGGGCCCACGATCTGTCGGACACGTGCATGCCCTGGGAATCCACCTGCTCGCCGCCGAGACCGCTCTGCTCGTACCGCGAGAGATCGACCCGTACTGGCCCCGGCCGACTCAGGAGGACCCCACAGAGCTACTGCGGATCGCCGAGCAACTCGCCCGTTCGGTGCCTGTGAACGACACGACCGTTGGATTCTCGTCGGTAGTCGTCGGAATCGCAGATCTGCTGCGGGAGGCGACTTCGTGAGTACGGCGCCAGCCGACCGGAGAGCCATCGGAGAACTTCTGCTCGATGCCGACCTACAGGCCCGGCAGTTGCTCATGGATGCCGAGGGTGACGATGCTCCCGCTATGTTGCGGACCTGGGGTGAAGTCGTTCAGGTGGCCAGCGACCTGTGGTCCGCTCTGCCCACCGAACCGAATCCGAGCCCCGTGGACGGCATCACCATGCAGCGGCTTGAGGCGATGAGCCAGGCTCAGCACCGTGCCCAGCTCAGCCAGGGCTGGCCCGGTGAGGGCCCCGCAGACGAGCGGCTTCTGAGCATTGCCGATAACCTCAGCAGAGCTGCGGAGCTCGCCGCCGGTCCCGGACGAGATGTACGCCTGCACACCCCAGCCGCGCGGGCGGACCTCAGCGCGGCTCGGATGAGGGTGATGCACACCTTGTACGTCGGGGCGCACGCCGTCGGTGTTGCCGTCCACCACCACGTCGAAGACGTTCGGCGCACCAGAAGTCGTAGTTCCACTACACGGGATACTCGCGCCCTTCCCCGCGGGCGGGAGGCCGGCACACGCATTGCTGCCTTCGAACAGGTCGCAGGCGCCTACGTCGGCAACCGCTTCAGCCGGGCGATGGCCGGCCAACACGTTGACCCACCGCGAGGAACAGGGCGACTTCATCAAGCACTGGCCACCTGGGACGTCCAAGCTCACCGCAGTCTGGCCGTAGCGCCCACGGTCGCCAACCTCCACCTGTCCTCACGCACCCAAGCGATGGTTGCGACCGCGAGCACCGCGATCCTGGCCGCTGCATCCAAGACGGGGCACATCGACGGTGACGCCTTCCATTATCGGCTCGGCCCTGCGCTGGACGCCAACCAGCGAGCATGGGCGGGGACGGCCAACCGGTGGAGCGCGCTCATCACCCGCGGCGAGAGAAGTGACCCAGCGTTGATCCACGCAGCGAACGAGGTGCGCGCAGCGATACATGAAGTCGCGTTCGACCGAACTCGATGGGCATCTCCCGAGACCATGGCTGGGCGCGTCGACCTGGGCCAGGCTGCGGCGACGGTCCAGCAGGCGATGGTCTCAGCTGCGGAGCTTTCTTGCGTGCATCGAGATGTTGTCACGCAGGAACCAGACCTGAGCGGTTCGGCCCGAACTCTGGCGGCTTGGACGCGTGAGGCTGGCGAGGCCTACGTCGCTCGAGGGGGCGACGAGCGGCGGGTCGAAGCAGCGCTCGTACCCCCCGGGGACGTGCACGCCAATCGGGCAAGCCCGTTGCCCGAGCCCGTCCGCAAGGACCTTGCCGCAGAGGCCCAACACCTCGTCGATGTGAGCGAGACGACGATGTCGGTCAGCAGCAGTGCCGTGACGCTTGCTGCGGCGGCACGGCAGCCGTCGGCAGATGAGGGCTGCGCACGGTGTCGCCCGGAGGAGAAGGACCCTACGAATCCAGGTCACAACCAAGGTCCCGCGGTTGAGCGGTGAATGTGAACCAGCAGGGCGCCTCGGCGTGTCATATCGGATATCGGCCACGATCTGCGGTGAGATATCTGGCATGGCTAGTGCAGCGACCTCAGACGAGCGCGCGTCCGGTTATCTCTTCCGAATGAGTCCTGACGACCACGCGCGGCTCAAGCGAGACGCCGAGGCCGCTGGGATCACGATCCAGGCTCTGCTGGAGCGAAGAGTCTTCGGCCGCCTGGACGCACAGCCACGTAAGCCTGGCCGCGTGCCGCGCGTAGATGGCGAGGAGCGGCTGCCGGGAGCCAGCCAGTGGTCTTCGCGGGGAGGTCGCCAAGCGTCCTGATCCCGCTCGGGGCAGGGCCCCGACATGACAAAAGCCCCTGGGCCAACAGGAGCTTTGTCTGAACCGGGCATCAGCCCAGTCCCAAATATGAACCTCACCGCGAGAGGTGGCTTTGTGCTACCCGAAACTGTACCCGCGCGCTCGGACATGTCCAAGCAGCGCGGTGAAAAGGGCGCGCGTGTCCCGCGCGTCGTGGCCCAGCTGGACGCCGCACTGTTCGGTCGTCGCTGGTTTGTGATCGACGCATCGAACGTGCGGGTGCCGCGCGTCGACGTGGCCACGCTTGAGCAAGGACTGACCCTGATCGGCAAGGGTTCGGCCGCGTCGGTTGTCGGCCGGTTGCGTGACGGGGTGTGCGTCGTCGATGTCGACGTCGCCGGCGAGGCCGGTCACGCGATCGCGGAGGATGTTGCGCGCTGGTGCGACCGCGCAGCGCTGTGGCACCTAGTCCGACCGTCCGGAGGCGCGGACGGTCGTCACCACGTGTTCGTGGCGCACAACGGCCAGCTCGAGGAGCTGAAGACCTACGCAGCGTCGGTGCGAGCCCGGTTCGGTGTGAGCACACCGAACGTGGATGTCCGCAGTGCAGTGCGTCCGCTGTCCACACCGCACCGGTGCGGCGGCTGGACTCGCCCGTACGGTGACCTGCGTGCCGCGCTGAGGAGTTTGCCGGAGATCACGCCTGCCTCGCCGCGGCCGGCGACACGCTCGGCGGTGGGTGCAGTGACCCCGGAGACGCCGCGGCCGCGTCGCCGGCGACCGCTGCCCCGGGAGTGGCAGGAGTACTTGCGCGCCGGGACGCTGCCACGGATCGGTGGGCAGGACCGGTCTCGCTCCACCTACGAGCTGATCTGCACCGGGGCGATGGTTCGGGCCGGGTTCGACGTCGAGGCCGCCTGGGAAGCCATCCAGGTGGCACACCCGAGCGCGATGTCCAAGGCCCGGGCAAGTCGCCGGCGGTGGGTGCGCGCGGTGTGGAACAGGGCCGTGCGGGACATGGACGCCGCCGCACCGGAGTACGCCGTCGACGACCAGGTCATGGCCGCGGTCGAGCAGGGCCGGGCCCGGCTCGAGGAGGTGATGTGGTCTCTGCCAGCCCGCCGGCGTCCGGCGCTGCTGCTGGTCGGACACCACCTGCTGGACCGCATCGAGCGGACCCAGCAGATGCGGGTGCCGTGCCCAGAACGGGACCTGGTCGTGGAGACCGGCATCACCGACCGCAAGACCATCCGCAGCGTGCTGCAGCTGCTCCACGGGCGGCTAGGGGTGCTGGACACGACGACCTTCCAGCCTGCCCGGTCGGCGCAGACGTCGTATGAGTTCGTGATCGACACGGCTCCGGAACAAGGAGTGCGGGAAATCCCCCCACCAAGGATTCACACCCCCTCCCGCGCGCGCCCCGCGGTTGCTGGTCTGCTCTCCCTCGGGTATGCCACTCGGTATGGCGGGCTCTCTCGAGGTGTCCAGAGCCGGTGACTGTGGAGGTGGTGGCGACGTTGGCCGGGATGAGTAGCAGTCGAACTGAGGCGCTGACTCCGAGTCAGGTGCGTTCGGCGCGTGCTGCGCTGCGCGCGTTGGGACGGGCCGGGATGGCCGAGTGCGACGTGGACGGCCAGTGGGCGATTCGTGCGGATGCATCCGCCGAGCACGCACAGAGTTCGGCGACGGCCTACAGGTGCGTCCACGACCAGGTCGTCGAGGAACGGTGCGAGTACAGGGCGGGCGGCGTGTCCCAGTGGAGCGTGCAGCAGGCGGCGGAGCTGAAAGCCAATCGGGCCCGTGAGCAGGCCTGGTGGGACGGTCTAGAGGCTCCTGAACGGGCCGAACGGCGCCGTGCCCGCCAGGAAGAGTTCGCGGGGCTTTCAGTGGTTGAGCAGGAACGCGTCAAGATTGAGCTCGCCGAGCGGCGCGTGCGCGCCGGTGTCGATGAGGCAGCCCGCCACGACGCCTGGGTTGACGGCCACACGATGGATGCCTGGGTACGTCGGTCGATCGAGCGCCAGTACCGCTACCAGCGGCTGCCCGAGCCGTTGCAGCAGGCCAAGGCCGCAGCGTGGCAGCGTCACCGAGAGCGGTTCGGCATCGCCCGTGGCACCCCGCTAGCCACTTCGCGGCGCGAGCACGCGGCTGCGCTGCCTAGCACCGCGGCCGGGCGCGACGAGGAGTTCTTGCTCGTCGATAGCGGCGGCAGG
Organism: Luteipulveratus halotolerans; assembly: GCF_001247745.1. Lineage (NCBI taxonomy): Bacteria > Bacillati > Actinomycetota > Actinomycetes > Micrococcales > Dermacoccaceae > Luteipulveratus > Luteipulveratus halotolerans. Next base: position 7,168 of record NZ_LAIR01000003.1, on the reverse strand, counting down.
ACGACGCGCCGCGACGTCGAAACCGGCTGACGCTGAGCTGGTCGGGTAACTGTCGAACTGGTCAGCAGGTGGCTCGGGCGCCGGCGACGGGAAGGAGTTCCGTTCGAGCCCCGCGCCAGAGGGCGCATCCAGCCCTTCCTGAAGCCGGAAGGGCTGGATGCCGTTGCGCTGCATGACGGTTCGCAGCCATCACCCTGTCTCGGATGATCGGTCCCCGTCGGAGGCCCGTCGCGGGCTGACACGCCGGCCTGGGCGTAGGCGCTCCAGCTGTGGCCAGGCCTGGCCGTCGTTGTGCTCCTTCTCCAGCCGCGTCACGTACGAGCGCAGCGCCTCATCGACCAGTTGCGCCAGCGTGTAGCCGGGGTCGACGCGCCGCTGCATGCCGACCGTGGCCGCGCGGATCCGCTGGTTGGTGCTGGCCGTGATCTGGGTGGCCAGCCTTTCGCGCCGCGGTTCGTCGCTCACAGCACTCCCCGTCCTGCAGGTCCGCCAGCACCTTCCGGCAGTCGTCGGAGACGTCCTCGTGCGGGACGTACGCGGTGACCGGCACCCCGTTGCTGGCCGCCTCGGCGACTAGCGCGGTGCGACGCACCGTCGGGGTCAGCAGCTCGCCGTAGTTGTCGTCCAGCCAGGCCAGCGCCTCGGAGTACACCCGCCCGGCGTTGGCCGGTGGCACCGCGCACGGGATGATCGCGTCCAGGCGGATGTCCAGCTCGAGCTCCTCGGCGGTGTCCTGCACGGTGGACATGAAGGGCGCGATGCCCTGAACCTCCTTCAGCGACGGCATCGTCACCGTCACCACGCTCGTGGCGACCGCCAGCGCGGATCACCGTCAGCAACGACACACTGCCCGGGCAGTCGATCAGGACCACGTCGATGTCGTGCTCGGCGACCGCTCCTGCATCGGCTTGCGCAGCCGCAGCGCCGCGATCGGCATGGAGTTGAGCTCGACCAGGTCGGTGGCCAGGTCGGCGTGGCCCGGCAGCAGCAGCACCCCGTCGGTGTTCGTCTCCACCAGCGCGTCGAGGATCTCCGCGCGTCGCAGCAGCACGTCACCGGTGTGGTGGGCGACCTCGGTGGAAGCCACCCCGAGCGAGTGGGAGACGTTCGCCTGAGAGTCAGCGTCCACCACCAGTACCCGCTTGCCGTCTGCGGCGAGCAGCGCGGCCAGTGCGGCGACCATCGTGGACTTGCCGACCGAGCCGGCCTGGTTGGCGACAGTGATGACCTTGACCGCCTGGCCGTTGGTCGCGTTCAGCTGGGTGCTGCTCATGCCTGCTCCTCCTGGGCTGATTCCACGGAATCGGTCTGCGGGTCGTCCTGCTCGGTCGTCTCGGTGTCCTCATCGGGGCTGGTCGGGACGGAGTCATCAGTCCTCGTCCGGGCCGCCGCGAGCTGGTCTTTCTCCCACGGCGTCGGGACGTACCCGCGGTCGGTCAACCAGGCGAGGTAGTCGCAGTCGGCCGCACCCCAGGTGTGGTGAGGTGCGCGGGTATCGACCTCCTGCGCGGCCACAGCACTGATCCAGGCCAGGTGCAGCCGCTCGGCGTGAGTCTGCGCGAGCTGCTTCCACTCGTAGTCGTCCTGCGTCCGCTCGGCACTGGGACCGACGCCGGCGCCCTGGGCAAGGGTGCGCGCCAAGGTCGCCTGCACCCCGTTCACGCTGCGACCGCGCAGCAGTCCGTCGGCGAGCGTTGCCACGAGCTCGCCGGCCTTCGGCTTCACCGCCAGCACCGTCACCAGGTGCTGCTCGCGCGCCTGCGCGGCCTTGCGCGCCTCGGCCTGCTCATCCCGGGCTGCCTTGCGCTCGGCCGCACGCGCGGCTGTCGCCGGCGGTGGCGACACCCGGAAGTAGACGGTGTCCTCACCGCTGACCGCCACGGCCAGGTCGCCCTGCTCGCGCGCCTGCTCGATCGCCTCAGCGTCGGTAAGCCGGTGCTCCTGCCACCCCACCCCGAGCGTCTTGCCCGGCTCGATCACCGCGCAGACCCTCCCGGTCAGCGACCTCCTGAGCCTCACGCCGTGCCCGCCGCTGCCCTATCTCGTTACGCGCCTCGCGCACGAAGGCCATCAACGTCTCCTTGCGCACCGCTTCAGCCGAGGCAGCACACCTGCTGCGCAGACGCTCGTCGAACGCCGCGACGACCTCCTCGCGCTGCCTCAGGTCGACCTGACCCAGCATCTCCAGCACCAGCGGTGCGTCCGTGACGAGCATCGCCTCCGATTCCAGCGCCTCCTGCGCCGACGCCGGCAACGTCAGCAAGGCCAGCCTCTTACTGATCTGCCCCTGCGCCCGGCCCAGGTGCTCGGCCAACTTGCGCTGCGACAGGCCCTGCTCATCCATCGCCCGCTGCATCTGCCGCGCCTCCTCCAGAGGAGTGAACGCCAACCGCAGGTCAGGGTCGTTCTCGTGCAGCGGGATCAACCCGATCTGCGCAGCCAGCTCAGGGCGGACCGTCGCGGGAATGTCCCTCCTTGCCCGCCAGTCGCGACGCGGTCAAGCGCCGAACGCCTGCCGGGGTGACCCACGGCCGGTCAGCGATGGCCTCCCGGTCCTCCGGGTGATGCTTCAGGTAGTCCGCGGCCGAGACCACCAGGATCGGCTGCAGCACGCCGACCTCGCCGATGGAGTCCGCGAGACGCTTGGTCTTCTCGCTGGTCCCGTCCTCACGCCACGCCGGGTTGTGCGGGTACGGCGCGATGTCCTCCAACGGAATCCGCGTCGTCGCCTCATCGTGGTGCGACGCGGCGTCTCGCACCGTTGCCGCGATCGACCGCGACCCCGGCCGGCGCGCCGGCCGACCCGCTTGACCGTCCGACGCCACCGCCGCCAGACCCTTCCCGCCGAACCCCGGCGTCCGCTTCTTTGTTGGCACCAGATCTCTCCTCACCGAGTTATTGACACCATTATCACCATTACTGGCAATGGTGTCAATAACCGCGGAAGAAGTGTTGGACGTGTCGCCGAACTGGGCCGGTCGTTTTCGTCCGGCCCGGCCACTGGGGTGTCCGGTCTGACGGTCAGCGCCGAGCCCAAGGCGGAGGATTCGCTGCCCCCGCGACGACCGCCGAGATCTGAAACGCCTGCGCTGAGTCCTGGTGCGAGACACGCCTCCAGGACCAGCTGAGTAGTTTCACGACATGCACGCGGCTCACGTCGAGTTCGGTCGCGACCCTCGCGGACACTCAGACCACTCAGCCGAAGGCATTGCGCCGCCTGCCATTCCAACCAGGCCTGCACGCCGGGTGCTGCTCCTAGGAGACGTGCACGATCCACCGCTGCAAGGCTCGTCAGATCCCGGCCATCGAGTCGCTGCTGACTCGTAGACTTGCGCATGATCGAGACTCCGCTTCTCGGTCTGGGCCTGAGCGGATGTAGCTGCACCCGCTCAGGCCATCTTCACGTAGAGGTGTGACGCCACGGTGATTCCACGGAATCGGTCCCCCGAAGCGCCTGCCTACGGTGTCGGCCCGTTCAGCCCGCCGAAGTTCGTCGGCTCCGTCGGCTCCGGGGACGGACGCCTGCCCCGAGGGTGATCGTGGTCCGCGTCAAGCGATCGACGTGAACTGCCACGCCGCCAGGACCAGCGCGCGCGTTGGGTCGACGTCGGCGCGCGCCAAGCCGAAGCCCAGGTCCGCGAGCCGCCCGTCACGACTCAATGCCTTGGCGATCCGGCCGACCTTGCTCTTCGAGAGCTGCAGCTGATCGCGATTGCGCGCACGCTGTGCCCCTCCTCCAGGAGCGCGTAGACGGCCTGGTGCTGGACCAGGTCGCGCGCCGCTTCCGCAACCGCGACCGCATCCTCGCTGGCAGCCAGCGCATGTGCGGCCTTGCCACTCAGCGCGAGGCCGAACGAGGCCGAGGACCACCACCTGCCCAGCCGTTGATCGCGGGAGAGCGCCGGGTCCCAGTGCTCGTCGGAGTCCAAGTAGTCATCACGATGTCCCATGGCTGGGACACTAGCACGCCGTCCCATCAATGGGACAGCCTGGAGACCTGGGCGCGCCCGTTCCTTAGTGCTTGTGGTCGCAGTACGCCCAGAGCCCGTGGTGGGCGACGCGCGCGGACCGTTCGGCCTGCTCGAGCTCGTCATGCTGGGCCAGCGGCGGCCGAGACGTGCGAGCCGTCGCGTGCCCTTGCTCGACCACGCGCACGTTCACGTTCGTACCTGCCGACGTCCGCACATAGGCGAGCAGTCGTCCGTAGGTGTCGCGCTCGTACTGGCCGGAGTCGACTGTCAAGGTGACCGCCTGCGCGCCGACCAGACGGGTCACGGTCCGGCCTGGCGGGGGTTGCTGCACCCGTCAGGCCATCTTCATCTAGATGTAGGAGGCCACGACGTTGGTGACGGTCGCCGGAGCGAGCGATGCGGGTGGCTGACCGTCGGCTGCGCCGTGGGGTCGGTGGTAGTTGAAGTGGATGTTCCATACCGCGATGGCTGCTGATCGCTCGGCTTCGCTGGACCAGGTGCGGGCGTACAGGAGTTCCTCGGCGATGATTCGGTTGTATCGCTCCACTTTCCCGTTGTGCTTGGGCGTGTAGGGCTTGGTCCGCTGTGCTTGGCACCCAAGAGTGCTCGAGCGAACGCGTCGGCGCGGTAACAGGCACCATTGTCAGTGGACGATCTTCTCGATGTGCGTGATGCCGTGCGCGGCGAACCAGACCCTGGCTCGGTGCATGAAAGCAACGGCGGTGACGGCCCTTTCGTCGGGCAGCGGTTCGGTGTACGCCATCCGCGTGTGGCCATCGACGGCAGAGTGCAGGTAGATGTACCCGCGTGTGCCGGTCTTCGTCTTCGCGCGTGCCGCGGCTCGGGCTTGCTCGGAGTCACGGCCGTGGGCGCGCCACCCTCCGCCGTCGGGGATGCGCCCGACCTTCTTCACGTCGACGTGGACCATGTGCCCCGGGTGCTTGGCGATGATGACGCGCGGTGCGCGGTTGGTGTCGCCGCCGGGGTCGATGAACTTGCGCCCGGTTCAATCCGAGCTGCGCTAGCAGCCGGGTCACGGTTCGGCGGCTGATCGTTGTGCCAGTCTCGTTCAGTTCGAACGTGATTCGGGATGCCCGACCACTTGTGTTCTCGCCGCATCGTCTCGACCTGTGACACGACGTCGGGCCGCGTCGCGGTGGGCTGACGGTGCGGCGTCGACGATCGGTCCCGTAGGCCGACCTCGCCGTGTTGCCGCCACCGATTCACCCATTTCGACGCGCACGCACGAGAGATGCCCATCTCGGCAGCGACATGCGCTATCGGGCGTGTCTTGCAGCGTTCAATAAGCCGGCGTCGACCCTCGGCCGACAGGGGTGCGTTCGCGTGGCTTCTCACCGTGACTCGCCGCCTTTGAGCCCAATGATTAGAGCCTGAAGCGTGCCGGCCGCTTCGCTGATCTTCTCAGCGTCGATTCCGGCGAGCATTGCGGCACGGGGGACATCGCTGAGCTCCCACAATGTCGTGAGCACGTCTTCGCCCGCGGGTGTCAGGCGAAGCAGCGGTGAGGTCTCATGCCGGGGGTTGCTCACATGCTCCACGTGCCCGCCATTCACCAGTTGATCGGCAACCCGCTGCACCGCCTGACGTGTCACACCCAGCCGTGCAGCGATTCGCGGGACGCTCGCGGCGTGGCCGTCCGACAACACACTCATGGTGTGCCACTGCGTGACCGTCACGCTCTGTTGCCGCGCGAAGACCTCGCTCTCCCTGCGGCTGACTGCCGCCAGCTCGTAGACGTTCGCCATCAGCAGCCGATATGCCGACACTTTTGCCCGTTCCGTATTTGACAACATGTTGTCATATTAGGTGCGATGGTCACATGCCACCAACTCGCACCGGGCAACTCACTCGGATCTCGGCAGTGCCTCTCGCCTTCGGATCAATCGCCGGATCGGGGATCCTCAGCCTGCCTTCGGCGGTGTACGCCGAGGCAGGCACGGCCAGCGTGGCCGTGTGGATCATCTCCGCGGCCGCGTGCGTACCCATGCTGCTGATGTTCCGTGACGCCATGGCCCTGTCCGGTGACGGCAACGCCATCCAGCAGCTGGTCACTCGCGGGATTGCCCCCTGGGCCGGTTCAGCAATGCCGCTGATGTTCCTGTTCGTGGTGGTTGTCGGCCCCAACTGGGTGCATCGTGGCCGGGCAGTACGCCGAGGACGGCTTGGGATGGCCCCGGTCACCAACCATCGTCGCGGTGGCCATTCTTGTCGCGGCCCTTGCAGCCAACCTGCTCGGCGGCACAGCCGGGCGAAACGTTCAACTTGGCGGCAGCGCCGTCCTCGTCGTCACCGGTGTCTTCCTCATCGTGACGGGTGCCCGCCACGGGACCCACGCGATGCACGTCGTGCCTGACCCTCGGCCTGGGGATCAGTGCTGCCCGGTGTGCTCCTGGCGTTCTGGGCATTCGTAGGGTTCGAAAATCTGACCTTTCTCGGGCGTGATCTACGCGACCCGATACAAGACTTCCTCCCCGTCAGCATCGCCGCGTTGGCGGTCTACGGCACGTTCGCGCTCGGACTGACACTGACCATCGCAGGCACCATCGACCGCCACTCGGTAAACGCGGTCACAGGCCTCTTGCAGATCTCCACCAGTCCCAGCGTGCAAGCCGGCGTCGCTCTCGTCGGGCTCGCTGCCATGCTCATCAACGCCGCTGCTTGGGTACGCGGCGTCGATCAACTCATCGCCAGCGCCGTCGCCGAACGACAGCTACCCCGCCAGCTCGCGAGACAACCACTGGCCAGGACCGCGCTCCTCGCCGGACTGTTCAGCGTGACCATCGTCGTACTCACCACAAATCCCCACCTCACCGTGGGAGCCCTAGCAGCGAGCAGCGCAGTCTTCGTGATGATCTACCTGATCTGCATCGCCGCCTACGTCCGCGCCGTCGGCGTGCGGTTACGGACCACGCTCAACGCACTACTCGTCCCAGCAATGCTCGCGACACTCATCCAGTCAGGCACCAGACCCGTCTACGGGCTAGCAGTCTCCGTGGCCTGCCTCACCTGGTGCTACCTGCGCCGCAAACAGCCGTCAACAACCTCCTGACCCGCAACACTAGCAGCGAGCAGCGCAGTCTTCGTGATGATCTACCTGATCTGCATCGCCGCCTACGTCCGCGCCGTCGCGTGCGGTTACGGACCACGCTCAACGCACTACTCGTCCCAGCAATGCT